>JAITPP010000281.1 GCA_031289385.1 Prevotellaceae bacterium
TTAATAATTATGAATGAAGAGTTATTATCTAACGTCTTAACTTTCTACCAAATACTTGAATACCGAATATTGAATACAAAATACTAAATACGGAATACCTGAATACTAAATACTGAATACGGAATACCTGAATACTGAATACCTGAATACGAAATACGGAATACCTGAATACAAAATACTAAATACGGAATACTGAATACTTGAATACCGAATACTATTACTAAAAAGCAAATTGTTGAAAACTTATTAATATAAATTTATGAAAAAATTGTAATTTTACAGTCATTTTCAAAAGAAACGTGATTGTTTAACAATTATTTTATTTGTAAATAACTGATAATTAATATTTATCGTGCTTATAACAAATTGTTTTATCATCACAATAAAAAAAATATATGATAGATATTAACGAAAAAAACGAAAGTATTACAAAAGTAAACATCGAAGAAGAAATGAAATCGTCGTATATCGACTATTCGATGTCTGTTATTGTATCGCGTGCGCTTCCCGATGTGCGCGATGGAATGAAACCCGTTCATCGCCGCATTTTATTTGGAATGTCGGAAATGGGAGTATATGCAAATAAACCGTTCAAGAAATGTGCGCGTATTGTCGGCGATGTCATGGGGAAATATCACCCGCACGGCGATAGTTCTGTTTATGACGCATTGGTACGTATGGCGCAGGAATGGAGTTTGCGTTACCAACTTGTTGAGGGACAGGGAAACTTCGGCTCGATGGATGGCGATTCGGCAGCAGCAATGCGTTACACCGAAGCGCGTTTGCAAAAAATATCCGAAGAAATTCTTGCCGATTTGGACAAAAACACGGTAGATTTTGTTCCCAATTACAGCGAAGAATATAAAGAACCTGTTGTGCTTGCAACACGAATTCCAACCTTGCTTGTAAACGGCTCGTCGGGAATTGCCGTAGGTATGGCTACAAACATGGCACCGCACAATCTTAGCGAAATTGTTGATGCCATTTACGCATATCTTGATAACAACGATATTACGATAGAAGAACTTTTGCAATACGTTAAAGGTCCCGATTTTCCTACCGGCGGAATTATTTACGGCTATCAAGGAATAAGAGATGCTTACGAAACAGGACGCGGACGTATTGTTATACGCTCGAAAACCGACATCGAAATTTCGGACAGCGGACGCGAAGTGATAATTGTAAACGAAATACCGTATCAGGTAAATAAAAAAGATTTAATAGAAAAAATCGCCGAACTTGTAAACGATAAAAAGATAGAAGGCATTTCATATATTAACGACGAAAGCGATAGAAATGGTTTGCGTATCGTGATAAAAGTGAAAATGGATGCCGTTGCAAATGTAGTATTAAATACATTATATAAATACACGCAATTGCAATCTACGTTTTCGATAAACAATATTACGCTGGTTGATGGACGCCCGCGTTTGCTGAACTTGCAACAACTGATAAAATATTTTGTAAAACATCGTTACGAAGTTATTGTTCGCCGCGCAAAATACGAACTTGAACAAGCACAAAAACGCGCCCATATTTTAGAAGGCTTGCTTATTGCACTCGACCATTTGGATGAAGTTATTGCGATTATTCGCGCATCAAAAACACCCGACGAAGCACGCAGCGGTTTAATAGAACGATTTGGACTTTCAGACGTTCAAGCAAATGCAATAATAGAAATGCGCTTGCGCCAACTTACAGGACTTGAACACGATAAAATTCGCGACGAACACGCCGAATTGATGAAACAAATAGAACATCTGTTGCAAATTATTGCCGACGAAGAACTGCAAAAACAAATAGTAAAAGATGAACTCGGCGAAGTAAAAAACAAGTACGGAGATGCACGCAGAACAGAAATTAATTTTGCCGCCGAAGAATTTAATCCCGAAGATTTTTATGCCGATGATGATGAAGTAATCACAATATCGCATTTGGGATATATAAAACGCACACCGCTTAGCGAATATCGCACCCAAAACAGAGGCGGCGTAGGAGCAAAAGGCGGAGCAACGCGCGACGAAGATTTTATAGAACACATATACGTTGCAAATATGCACAGCACAATGCTCTTCTTCACCCGCAACGGACGCTGTTTCTGGCTGAAAGTATATGATATTCCCGAAGGAAACAAAACATCAAAAGGACGGGCAATTCAAAATGTGATAAATATTGGTAACGACGATAAAGTAATGGCTTACATCAACGTAAAAACATTAAACGATGACGAATATATCAACAACAATCACATTATTTTATGTACTAAAAAAGGAACAATCAAAAAAACACTGCTCGAAGCATATTCGCGCCCGCGAGTAAACGGCGTAAATGCAATTACAATCAAAGATGGCGATGAATTATTGGAAGCCCGCCTGACAAACGGAAATTGCGAAATACTAATGGCAGCGCGAGGCGGAAAAGCCATCCGGTTCAACGAAAGCCTTGTACGTCCAATAGGAAGAACAGGCGCAGGCGTTAGAGGAATAAATATTGCGGCAACGGATGAAGTAATTGGCATGATTTGTGTAGATAAAGAAGATAAAAATACGACAATAATGGTTGTATCGGAAAATGGTTACGGCAAACGCTCAGATCTTGACGATTACAGAATTACAAACAGAGGCGGGAAAGGAGTTAAAACAATAAATATAACCGAAAAAACGGGAAAACTCATAGCAATAAAAGATGTAACTGTCGAAAACGATTTAATGATTATCAACCGTTCGGGATTAACAATACGACTTGCAATTCAGGATATTCGCGTTGCAGGGCGTGCAACACAAGGCGTTCGTCTTATTAATTTAAAAGAAAAAGATTCAATCGCAGCAGTTGCAAAAGTGAACAAAAGCGAAGAAAAAGACGAAATAGTTGAGATTATAAACGAAGAAAACAAAAATATAAATGAAGAAAATAATTGAATAATTTAAAAATTAATATAAAATTTATATCTTTGTATAATAAATTAGTTAATTAAATTGAAAAGTAATATAAAATTAATCATCAAAAAAACAATGTTATGAAGAAAATTTTAACAGCAGTACTTCTGCTTTTGAGCCTTCAGATTGGCTACTCACAACAATTTGCTAAAAACTTAAGCAAAAGCGATGAAGATATTGTAAATCCCAAAAAGAAAGACAATCCCAAAACGTGGATTGATCGCGCAGAATTGATGCGTAAGGTTTATGACGCACCTACTTCTAAAATACCTGATATATTAAAGGTAGCAGTGAGAGAAACCGATTTGCCGATATATCTCAAAGGCGAACAGCAATTATCAACATCACAAAAAGTTGTAGATGAGGTAGAATACAAAATGTTCGTGTATCCGGATAAAGAACTATATTTAAATCCGGAAAATGGTTTGGTCTCAATGGTAAGAACAACAAAAACCGAAATCGACAAACCTCTTGACAAAGCGTTGGATGCTTACAAAAAAGCATTGGAACTCGGCGGCGATGCTAAAAAAATTACAGAAGGACTTGAAGCATTAAGTACTTCATTTGTAAGTTACGCATTTGGAGAATATTATGTGGAAAATTACAGCGCAACAATCGACGGCTTTAAAAAATCGCTGGAATGTTCGTCGCATCCATTAGTTGGTAAAATTGACACAGGTATAATTTATAACGTGGGCTTTATTTCAATGAAAAATAAAGATTATAAAACAGCCGAAGAATATTATACAAAAGCATCTGAATACGGCTATCAAGATGGCGATATATACGCAAGCATATACAATGCAATAAGAAGTCAAGGCAGCAGAAACGACACGTTGCGAGCCGGTGATATACTTATGAAAGCATATAAAAAATACCCATTAAATTTGGGCATTTTGGGAACATTGGTAAACCATTATTTAGGAATAGGCGAAGACCCCAAAATAATACTTCCGATATTGCAAGATGCACAAAAAGCAGCAAAAGAAACAGGAGCAGAGAATTCGTCGTTGTATTATGTAGAAGGAAATTTGCACGTACAACTGAAAGACGATGAAAACGCAATTAAAGCATACAACAAGGCTATTGAAATAGAGCCAGATAATGCTAATGCTCATTATATGGTAGGTTTATTATATTATAATAGCGGTGTTAATATACAAAATGCAGCCAACGACAAAATGGGAAAAGAATATGATGCCGAACTTGCAAAAGCAAATGAAGAATTTAGAAAAGCATTAGTACCGCTCGAAAAGGCTTATCAAATAAATCCTAATGAAAAAGCATTTGTAGATGTAATTCGAAGTATTTATTTCCGTTTCAGAGCCGATAACGATGAAATGAAAGCAAATTACGAAAAATATAAAGCTATTTTCGACAAAATGGAATAGCCAAATGAATTTTAGTTTTTTTTCATAGCAAGAGGAACGTTTTTTTTAAGACGTTCCTCTTCATTTTTTATTTATTATTGTTTGGTTGTTTGTTGTTGATTTGTTTAGTTGTTTGTTGTTTATTTGTTTGCTTGCTTGTTGTTGATTTGTTGAATATTTGCAAAAATGAAATATTCATTTTTCACATTCTGCCCGAAATGGCAGTAACTATCCGTTGCTTTAAGTTTAAAATCCTGATTTTAAGGCAAGATAACGCCTCAAAAAAGTTTTGCCATAACTTGAAAACCACTAATCATTAATCACTAATAACTAATCACTAATCATTAATCACTAACCATTAATCACTAACCATTAATCACTAACCATTAATCACTAATAACGTACTTCAACGCTTTGCCGCTGATTTGGAGTAGCGATATTTCGCAAAGTTTTGTGTCAAATTCGGCTGATAATATACGTTCTTCGGCATCGAGAAGGTTTTTTTGGGCTTCGCGCATTTCTATTCCCGAAAGATCGCCGAGCATATATCTGTCCATTGCTATTTCGTGATTTTGTGTGGCGGCAATAAGGTTTTCGCGTTCGAGTTTGAGCATTTTCAAATTGTTAAGGTAGGCTTGCCACAAATTGGTAATATCGGCTCGCAACGATTGTTCGAGTTGCTGACGCTGCAAACGTGCATTTTCAATATCAATGCGAGCATTTTTTTGCTGACTACGGCGCGTTCCGTCAAAAATGTTTATGCCGAAAGTAAGTCCGAAATCCAAACCTAAAACGTTGCGCTGCCTGTAAGTATTTATTTCGTATCTATTAAACGTGTAACCGTAACCCGAACTAAACCGCAGATACGGATATTTGCGTGCATTTACCGATTTAAGATTAAGTTGGGCAAGATTTACATTATGATCGGCTTTTAAAAGCGTTGCATTTGTATTGAGCGTTGATTGCCATAAATCTTCAAAAATTAATAATTCGTTTACATCTATTATTGAGTCGCGAATTTCGAGATTTTGATCAACATTTTCATTTGCCATTAGTTCGTTAAGGCGTATTCGCGAAGTGTTAAGCAGTTCGTGTTGTTTCACATATTTTGAACTGTCGGCGTTGAAATCTACGCGAGCCTGCTGCAAATCAAGCCGCGACAGATTGCCTATAAGATAACGCGCTTCGACAATTCGCAAACGTTCCTTTGAAAGTGAAACGGCGTAACGAAAATTTTTTAAGCGAATTTTCTGTTGAATATAATTGTAATATTCGGCTGTGAGATTGGCAACAAAATCTTCGATAGTGATACGTGTATTTACTTCGCCCATTGTTTCAAGTTCTTTCAGCCGCTTGTAATTTGTTGAAATACTAAAGCCGTCGAAAATTGTCCAGTTGAGCGACAAACCCACATTAAACGTGTGATCTAACACGCCGTTTGTTTTTTCAACATCGCCTGTTGCTCTTACTGTTGATGATGTATTGTTGAGCGCACCCGAATATCGCCCTGCTAAATCGACGGTTGGCAAAAATCCTGCATTGGCTTTTGTAGCGTTGTTTTTGCTGATTTGTTCATCGTTTTTAGAAATACGAACCGAATAATTATTTTCCAATCCCAATTCCAAACACGATTTTAACGTATAAATATTCTGCGCTCGCATCACAAATGGCGCAAAAATTATTGTTGTTATTAGTAATATTTTTTTCATTTTTTATTTTATTATCATATTTATACATTCTTAATGTCGTGCGGGTGAACGTTTGTGTTTCTATTTTACTTTTGTTCTCCGCACTCTTTTGTTTGCGTTTTTTTCATAGGGCGTTGCCCTATGCTGAAATAAGTAGCCCTTTCAGGGCAGGT
>JAITPP010000274.1 GCA_031289385.1 Prevotellaceae bacterium
TTACTACATGACAAAAAATTATATTTTATTATATAATAATTTTATTATCAATAATATATAATGTTTTTTAGAATTGCAAAATCTTTGATTTTCCGTGTTTTTTATAGATAATTTGAAAAAGAATGAAAGGCAATTCTACACAAAATTTACTTTATGAATGGGCAACTTTGTTATTTTTCGGCTTCAAAAATCAAAAAATGACGAAAAAAAACGAAAAGTTCTTTCATTACAGATTGAATTTTATTGTTAATAACTTATTAAATATTGATTATCAATTAAATATAAATATTTTTAAATTTTTGTCATATAGTAAAAAGTTATTTATTTTTTGTTACTAAAACAGTAGTTAAAACAAATTTGTTTTCTTCGGTGTTTATACCAAGTGTATTTTTAATAAAAAAGCAGTCATGTTTTATCAACTAACTGCTTGATTTTGTTTTTTGTGACCTCGGAGGGGCTCGAACCCTCGACCCAATGATTAAGAGTCATTTGCTCTACCAACTGAGCTACGAAGTCGTTTTTTTGTGGATGCAAAGGTAAAAATTAATTTTTAATTATCAATTCAATCTGTTTTTTTGAACGTTTTTATTAAAAATAGTTGTATTCTAATAATTTTTATTACCTTTGCGCCCAATTTTAACAAACGTTTGTTTGGTATTTTCTTGATAAAATTTTATAAGGCTTTGATGCCTTTCGCTTTTGTGGGATTTACACGTTTTGAATAATTACAAATTATTTTAATTATACAAATCAGAATTTGATGAAAAATTTTCGAGCCGATACAAACCAAGCGTGTAAACACAATTTTAATGATAACATTTGAAAATTTAGGATTACGTGATGAAATCCTTAGGGCTGTCGATTGCTTAGGCTTTGAAAATCCTATGCCCGTGCAAGAACAGGTAATTCCGTTTGTAATGAACGAATCGTCCGATTTAATTGCATTGGCGCAAACAGGAACAGGAAAAACTGCTGCTTTCGGCTTTCCATTGTTGAATTTAATCAACAAAAAAAAATGCACTCAGGCGTTGATATTATCGCCTACACGCGAACTGTGCATTCAAATCTCAAACGATTTGAAAAATTATTCGCAATATATGAGTGATATAAAAATCGTTCCCGTGTACGGTGGCGAAAGTATTGTATCGCAAATGCGGCAACTGACAGAACAACCGCAAATAATTGTTGCAACTCCCGGACGCTTGATAGATCTTATAGGCAGAAAAAAAGTGAAACTTGATGCCGTAAAATTTTTGATTCTCGACGAAGCCGACGAAATGCTGAACATGGGATTTCAAGAAGATTTGGAAACCATTTTGCAAAGCGTTCCCGATGAACGCCGCACCCTGCTTTTTTCGGCTACAATGCCCAAAGAAATTGAGCAAATAGCGCGAAAATACATGCACGATTCCCAATCTATTTCTATCGGAGTTCGTAATTCGGGCAGCGATAATGTAGAACACATTTATTACATGGTGCAGGCTTCAAACCGTTATCTGGCACTCAAACGCATTGTTGATATTAATCCCGATATTTACGGAATAATATTTTGCCGCACGCGACAGGAAACAAAAGACGTTGCCGAAAAATTAATGCGCGACGGGTACAATGCCGATGCGCTTCACGGCGATTTAAGCCAGCCACAGCGCGATTCGGTGATGAACAAATTTCGCATTCGCAACATTCAAATGCTTGTGGCTACCGATGTTGCAGCACGCGGACTTGATGTGAACGATCTTACTCATATTATAAATTATAACCTTCCTGACGATGTCGAAATTTATACTCACCGCAGCGGACGTACAGGACGCGCCAACAAAAGCGGCATTTCGGTTTCGATAGTTCACTCGCGCGAGTATAACCGAATTCGCGAAATAGAACGGGTTGTGAAAAAAACATTTAAAAAAGAACAAGTTCCGTCAGGTTTGGATATTTGCAAATGCCAACTTTTTCACATGATAGAACGTATGGAACAGGTGCAGGTGAACGATGAACAAATTGACCAATTTTTGCCGCACGTATTCAAAAAACTTGAGTATCTCGATAAAGAAGATATTATTCGCCGATTTGTTTCGCTTGAATTTAACAGATTTCTTGATTATTACAAAAATGCTGTTGATTTGAATATTCCCGACAAACCCGATTATAAAGACGGCAAACAGCGCGGAGAACGCCGTACAGACAATCGCAACGGCAATCGCAACGACAACCGCAATGAAAATCGTAACGAAAATCGTAACGACTATCGCAGCGACAGAAATAAAAGCGCAAAACGCGGACAACGTATGCGAATGAAAATAGATTTCGGAGCACAACAAAAGGCTTCGCCACGCTCGGTTTTGGGGCTTATAAACGAAATTACCAAAGATAAATCAATAAGCATAAACAATATTGAAGTGTCGAATAAATTTACGTTTTTTGATGTTTTTGCCGATCAAGCCGATCAACTAATTGCCGCTTTTCACCGAAACAACCGCACTTCGTTTTCGATAGCCGTTGCAAAAGAAGGAAATCGTCAACGTGAATATCAGCCTCAGGAAAATAATTTTTACGAACGCCGCCGCCGCGAATTTTCAAAGCCCGACAGAGAAAGAAAACAAAAAAGAAAACGAAATTATTGATTTTAGAAGTTAAGAAGTTAGAATTTAATATGTAAAATATTAATAAGTTATTAATAGTTTTGCATTGCAAAGGTTTCATTTGAAATAAGGGAATAAAGGAAATTTGTGCGTAATTTTTCTTTTGCTATTAAGGGAAATTTGAAGATAAGGGATAAAAAAGAAGTTAGAAGAAGTTAGGTTTTTTCGGTGCGTTATCAAATCAACAAATCGGCAAAAACCGACTTACAATTTACTACTAAAAAAAATTCTTATAATGTTCATAGCGTTCAAGTATTTCTTTTACAAAGTTTATTGTTTCGTTGCTTAAATATGATTCTTTGGGGGTGGCTGAATTTTTTTCGCGTTTTTTTCGACGGTTGGTTATTTCAACATCTATCCAAATATTTGAATTATAACCTTTTTGCATGGTGTTTCGGCGACAAATATCTATTTTTCCGTGTCCCGAATTGTAGGCTGCGAGTACAAATTTCACGAGTTCCGTTTCGTTTATGGTAGAATCTTTGGCAAAATGTTTTTCCAGAAATTTAATCAATTTTGTTCCTGCCGCAATGTTTTTTTCATTACTGTCGATACTGTCGAAGCCAAGAAATTCTGCCGTTTGCTGACGAATTTGCATCAATCCGAATGCGTCTTTACGCGATTTCAACTCAGGAATAAATTGCGATTCCTGATAAATAAGTGCTGCTATCAAACGCCAATCCCAATTTATTTTTTCGCTGTATTTTTTTATCAAATCGTCATAATTGGATATGGTTTGGCTTTTGACGTATTTGCGGTTGAGATTATATTTTGCGGCTAAAAAACTATAATCTTTTGTTTGTGTGTGCGAGTTTATCCACAAATTTATATCTTTTGCAAGTCCGTTATTTTTGTTATCGACAGCAAAAAACGATGGTGAAAAATTTTCGTCTATATCAATAGAAATAAGGTTTTTAAGTTTTAGAATACTGTCTGTTTTTGTATCGCACACCGCAATGTCTGCCCGATTCGAGAGCAATAAATCCAACCGTTTGTCAATGTCTTCTTCAACAATAAAAACAGGTTTACATTTTATATTATTGCAATATTTTTTTATTAATTCGAAATGATAACCCATCACGTGTCCGTTTTTCAGAAAATACGAATTATCGTTTGTTCCAAGTGCCACTACAATATAACCGTCTTTTACAAAATGAAATTTTGCGCTGCTGTTATCTGCAATTTTCTGGGGATGCAAAAATATAAAACAAACGATAAACAGAAATATTATCGTTTTATGCTTTTGTAGTAATTTAGCAATATTGTTTTTATAAAATTTCAAAATATATTGTTTAGTTGAAAAAATGCCATGTCAGTCCAAGCCGCAATAACATTACATTGTTGCGAGGATAGTGCAATGCCGAAAAATATTCAGAGCCGCAGGCATCTTTAATAATATTCGACATTTTTACGAAAATAACGGTGCGTTTCCATTTGAAATTTGCAAATGCCTCGATATACGGAAAATTCCCAATCTTTTTTTCTGTTTGCACATGAAAATCGCCCAAAGCAGGATTGTAAGCGTAAGCGTAATAGCGCGTATTGTATCGTGCGTCCAATCCTATTTGCGCCGTAAGCACCGATTTTACAAGCGATGCCTGCAAATACCAACTTGCGTGTGCGCTCACTCGCGGCAAGGGAAGTACGTTTTCGTTGCTTGATATTTGCA
>JAITPP010000012.1 GCA_031289385.1 Prevotellaceae bacterium
CCGAATACAACTATATTTGCAGTGAAGATATAGTATCGGAAAAACCTGAAACAAACGATGAAAAAGAAAAAATTTCGTGGGTAAAACTGCTTTCATACCGACAAACATGGTCTTTCTTCTTTGGAAAATTTATGACTGACGGCGTATGGTGGTTTTTTCTGTTTTGGCTTCCTGCGTATCTTAAAAATCAATATAATATCGACGGAGTTCAAATCACATTACCATTAACCGTACTTTACAGTATGACTATGGTAGGAAGTATCTGCGGAGGCTGGTTTCCTGCGTATTTTATCGCAAAAGGATTTGAGCCGTATAAAGCACGCATGAAGGCTATGTTAGTCATCGCCGCTATTCCGTTGTTTGTATTGCTGGCTCAACCAATGGGTTACATTTCGATGTGGATACCGATAATACTTATAGGCATTGGATGTTCCGCACATCAGGCTTGGTCGGCAAATATTTACACAACGGTATCGGATATGTTTCCCAAAAAAGCGGTTGCGTCTATTGTTGGAATTGGCACGATGGCAGGTGGTTTAAGCGGTGTGATAGTGTCGAAAGCCGCCGGTGCGCTGTTCGATTATTATAAAGGCGTTGGACACATCGAAACAGGCTATACTATTGTATTTTCGTTCTGCGCCGTTGCTTATTTATTAGCATGGTGTATTATGAAAACATTAGTACCAAAATATAAACCGATTATAATAAACGAATAAAATAAAATTATTAATCTTAAAAAAATATAATTATGTATCTACTTGGTTATGACATAGGAAGTTCGTCGATAAAAGCAAGTTTGGTAAGTGTCCAAACAGGCGAGGCGGCAGCAAGCGTCTTTTTTCCCAAAAAGGAAATGGATATAAAATCAGTAAAAATAGGCTGGGCTGAGCAAGACCCCGAAATTTGGTGGCAAAATTTACGAATAGTTACCAAAACGGTAATTGAACAAGCGCAAGTTTCGCCCGAAGAAATAAAAGCCATAGGAATTTCTTATCAGATGCACGGATTGGTTGTTGTTGATGAACAGCAAAAAGCCATTCGCGATGCCGTTATTTGGTGCGATAGCCGCGCCGTTCCTTATGGCGAGAAAGCATTTAACGATGTAGGAAATGAAAAATGTTTAGCGCATTTATTAAATTCACCGGGGAATTTTACACTGTCGAAACTTGCTTGGATAAAAGAACACGAGCCCGAAAATTATTCGCAAATACGATATTATATGCTTCCGGGCGATTATATTGCGATGCGTCTTACGGGTGATATTCGCACAACAGCGTCGGGATTATCCGAAGGCATAGCATGGGATTTTGAAACAAACACGCCTGCAAAATTTCTTTACGATTATTTCGGATTCAACACCAATCTTATTCCTGAAATTGTACCTACTTTCGGAATACAAGGACGTGTAACCGAATATGTTGCAAAAGAACTTGGATTGGAAACAGGAACGCCTGTTACATATCGCGCAGGCGATCAGCCCAACAATGCACTTTCGTTGAATGTGTTTAATCCGGGCGAAGTGGCGGCAACAGCAGGAACATCAGGCGTAGTTTACGGTGTGAACGGCGATGCCAAATACGATAAATTATCGCGCGTAAATTCATTTGCTCACGTAAATCATTCGGCTGAAAAAACACGTGTTGGCGTATTATTGTGTATCAACGGCACGGCAATTCTAAACGCATGGATAAAAAACAATGTAGCCCCCGAAGGTATAGGATATGCCGAAATGAACGAATTGGCTGCCGAAATTCCCGTTGGTAGCGATGGCATCAGTATAATTCCGTTTGGCAATGGCGCAGAGCGCGTATTATGTAATCAAGAGCCTAATTGTTCGGTGCATGGCATTAATTTTATTCGACACGGCAAATCTCACCTTATACGGGCAGCGCACGAAGGTATTGCATTTTCATTTAAATACGGTATGGATATTATGAATCAAATGGGAATAGAAACAAAAACAATTCGCGCAGGATATGCCAATTTATTTTTGAGTCCCGTATTTCGTCAAACACTGTCGAACATTACAGGAGCAACCATCGAACTGTACAACACCGATGGCTCGATTGGCGCAGCACGCGGAGCAGGAATAGGCGCGGGCATTTATAAAGACGAAACCGAAGCGTTTGCTACTTTGAAAAAAGTAATAGTAGTAACGCCTCAGATAAATCAAGAAAAAGAAAGTATAGATGCATATAAACGATGGTTATCATTATTAAAATAGAAATTATAATTAAAAATAAATTTATTAACAAATTGCCTTATTGATGCTTACTCAAAACATTGAAAGGCACTAAAAAACAAAAAAAAATATATGAGTACAAAAATTTACTTCCCCACAGTGGGACAAATCAAATTTGAAGGAAAGGAAAGCAAAAATCCTTTGGCATTTCGTTATTACAACCCCGAAAAAGAGGTGTACGGACGAAAAATGAAAGACTGGTTTAAATTCGCCATGGCATGGTGGCATACACTTTGTGCCGAAGGCGGCGATCAGTTTGGACCCGGAACAAAAACATTTCCGTGGGCGCAAGGCGAATCAACATTGGAAATAGCAAAACAACGCTTGGATGCAGGATTTGAATTTATGCAAAAAGTTGGTATCGAATACTATTGTTTTCACGATACGGATTTAATTGACGAAGGAAAATCTATTGAAGAATACGAAGCCAACATTAAGGAAATCGTTGCTTATGCCAAACAAAAACAAGCAGAAACAGGAATAAAATTATTGTGGGGAACTGCAAATGTGTTTGGACACAAGCGCTACATGAACGGCGCAGCCACAAATCCCGATTTTGATGTAGTAGCGCGCGCAGCAGTACAAATAAAAAATGCTATCGACGCTACAATTGAACTTGGCGGGTTGGCTTATGTATTTTGGGGTGGGAGAGAAGGCTATTCATCTCTGCTGAATACTCAAATGAAACGCGAAAAAGAACATCTTGCAACTTTCTTGGGGAAAGCCCGCGACTATGCCCGCGCAAAAGGTTTTAAAGGAGTTTTCCTTATCGAACCCAAACCTATGGAACCAACAAAACATCAATACGATGCCGACACCGAAACCGTTATAGGATTTTTGCGTGAATATGGTTTGGATAAAGATTTTAAAGTAAATATCGAAGTAAACCACGCAACTCTTGCAGGACATACGTTTGAACACGAATTGCAATGTGCTGCCGATGCCAATCTGTTAGGCTCTATTGATGCTAATCGCGGCGACTATCAAAACGGCTGGGATACCGATCAGTTTCCTATTGATGTTTACGAACTTACTCAGGCAATGCTTGTTATCTTACAACATGGCGGATTGCAAGGCGGAACAAACTTTGATGCCAAAACCCGCCGTAATTCTACCGATTTGGAAGATATTTTCATCGCTCACATTGCAGGTATGGATACTTTTGCACGCGCACTTGAAAATGCAGCCGATATTCTTGAAAAATCTCCATACAAAAAAATGCTTAACGACAGATATTCTTCGTTTGATGCAAACAAAGGAAAAGAATTTGAAGAAGGAAAATTATCGCTTGAAGATTTGGTAAGCCACGCCAAAGCAAAAGGCGAGCCTGCTCAAACAAGCGGTAAGCAAGAATTGTACGAAGCCATAGTAAATATGTATATTTAGTGATGAAAAATAAAAAATTATAAAAGATGACAAAGAGAATGTATTAAAAGTTTTCAGCACACGGATAACACAGATTTACACAGACTTTTATATTAATGATTATAAAATCATTAATCAACAGTAAATTCTTTTATATCTGCGAAAATCCGTTCAATCAGTGTTATCTGTGTGCTTTTGATACGGCTTCATCCATCTTTTATAGATTATTTATTTTATAACTAACGTAAACAATATCAAAACATGATAATGCAAATACTACCTTTACTCATCGATCTTGCTTTTGCAGCAACGGTTGATCAAAAACAAGTAGCCTTATACACTTTGCATAATGGCGATATAACAATGCAAGTAACAAATTTCGGCGCACGTGTAGTATCGTTGTGGACGCCCGACAGAAACGGAAAATATGAAGATATAGTATTAGGCTATCCCGATATCGAATCGTATATTCATAATAAAGGCGAACGATTTTTGGGATGCGTTGTAGGGCGTTATGCCAATCGTATTGCTAACGGAAAATTTGTTCTCAACGGAAACACTTACACCTTGCCGTTAAACAGCGGCGGGCAAACGCTACACGGAGGATTAAAAGGTTTCGACAGCGTAGTGTGGGATGTTGAAAATGCCGACGAACACGAAATCACATTTTCATATCTTTCGGAAAACGGCGAAGAGGGTTTTCCCGGCAACCTGCGTATATTAATGACGTATTCGCTAACCGCCGATAATGAGTTTAAAATCACGTATCGCGCTACTACCGACAGCGTTACCGTTATAAATCTTTCGCATCATTCTTATTTTAATCTTAAAGGCGAAGGCAACGGCAGCATCGAAAGTCATATTCTTACGCTTAATGCAGGCAACATCACGCCTGTAAATCAATCGCTTATTCCTACGGGAAATTTAATGTCGGTTGAAAATACTCCGTTTGATTTTCGTGAGCCTCACGCTATCGGCGACAGAATTAACGACAACCACGAGCAATTGAAGTACGGCAACGGATACGATCATAATTGGGT
>JAITPP010000017.1 GCA_031289385.1 Prevotellaceae bacterium
AAGCAAATGAAAGCACTTTAGTTCTTAAAAGTTCTTAAAAGTTCCGGGAACTTTTAAGAACCGTAAATATTTGCACAACAATTCATTAGCACTTACCTTTGCAGAAAATTATAAAAAAATTCTGTAATGGAAAATATTATTTTAACGTCAGAGGCGCAACTGACACAACTATTAGAAAACGCCGTTAGAAAAATCCTGCATGAGGATGAACCCAAAAAAGCCGTACCGGAAAGAATATCCGGTTGTCGCGCGGCAGTAGATTTTCTTAATAATGAAGCCGGTTATCGCATATCATTATCGCTTATACAAAAAGCGACAGCAGCCGGAACTATACCCTGCCGACGATTTCACAACAAACATTTAGTATTCTCACACCATGAGCTTTTGGAGTGGGCGGAAAAAAATTGCCAGCCCGTCGGCGACATGTCGGAAGTGACATTGTCGATAGCGAACAATGCAAACGACAAAATAAGAAAAGCGAAGGGAGGTGTAAAATGAATCCTGCATTAAAACGACTGAAAGATTTATATCTGGATAAATACTATAAATCCCGCCCAAATATTCCGGATAGTTGCCGCTTCGCTCCGAAATTCACCGATAAAACAGCGAACGGACTTACAAAATCCATTATTACATGGTTGCAATTATCCGGATGGCAGGCAGAGCGAATAGGAAATACCGGCAGAATTATTGACCAGAGAGAAACGGTGACAGATGTAATAGGACGTACTCGCAAAATAGGCTCATTCAAATGGGTTAAGGGAAGTGGAACGAATGGCACAGCCGATATTTCGGCGACCATTTACGGCAAATCCGTAAAGATTGAAGTAAAGATAGGGCGAGACTATCAGAGCGAAGCGCAAAAACAATATCAGCGAAGCATAGAAGCCGCTGGAGGGGTGTATATTATAGCCCGGACGCTTGACGGATTTTTGGCATGGTATGATGGATTTTTAACGAAAGGAGGAAAATAATTATGGATACAAAAAAAGCTCCCGAAGGAGCCGAAAGACGCCGCAAAGGTAATAAAAATTATGCACAATTAGAAAAAACAAAATCTGCATTTTTTCAAAAGCCTTGTACAATGATGGAAGTAGCTAAAAATACAGGCATCGAACGCGCTAATATTTGCCGCTACGTGAGTAAGCTCCGAAAATGCGATAACATTTGGTTAGTCAATATTGGCAGGTGTCCCATAACCGGACATAAAAAAGTCGGTAATCTTACAACTAACCCGAAGTTTGCCCCGAAAAATATTCAACTCGAATTATTCTAATTAATTATGGCACAGAAAGAAAATGCAAAATATTTCAATTTTCCAATATCTCTACTGAATGGGTTTATGGATAATCCTAAAAAAGTGTTGGATGATATCAGTGATTATTGCTTGTACGCACATACATTAAAACTGGGAGACGCGCAAATATTTGAAAAATTTGAAACTGATGAACAGGGAAAAATGAAGGCAGCTTGTAATTATTTTAATATGAAAGTACATACATCAATGGTATTTAACAATGGAAAAATATTATACAATAATATTCCTGCCAATAATCCAAAGGTAGGGCTATCGTTGCAAATCTTTTGGGATTATTATAATAATAGCGACAATAAAACAGATTTCGAGAAGGCTTGTTTCTTGGCGTTTTTAGCAATTAAATCCATTCTACTGAATAAATCATATTGCCGAATAACAAACTTGTATTTATGGTCTCGTATGAGTGGAATGGCAAAATCCGTTAAAGATATTGTTTCATTAAATCCCCAAATAATACCCTTTGCGAAAGAATATCAGACGGCTAAAATAAAGAAAGCCCTCCGGGATACGTGGGGACTGGTATATTATTCGAGATATACGCGCGGGTTTTATGTTTCGTTCACTCTGAATCTTGAACAATTGGTATTGGAAGCGGAAAGCCGTCGAAAATCAACAAAAGATAAACAGTATAGAGAGCGTGAGCGGCAAGCAATTGAGAAAGCAAAAAACATATTACAAACACGACCATGACACGAGCTATAAAAAGAGATTTCGACATTTGTTTTTTGTGACGCGGTTTGTGTCGGTTTAAACGACGCAAGTTCATTTTGTGACGCGGTTTGTGACGCGGTTTGTGTCGGTTTAAACGACACAAATTTCGACATTTGTTTTTTTACTTTCATATTATTTTCAAAATATACACGAGCTATAAAAAGATATTATAGAAAGATTTTATAAAAAGGTTTTATAAAAAGATAGTGTGTTAGTTATTTTTTAACTATTTTTTTTTTTGATTTTGAAAAATGTTCAGTTAAAAAATCATTACGAACACAAAGTATTTATTAAAAAAAATTTTTCAAAAAAAATAAAAGTTGAGCCGCGCGGCAAAAACATAAAATATTGAAAATTAATATATTAAATTGAAAATAACATTAAAATACATATTATGTCACAGAAAAAAGGACAAACAGGTAATCCAAATGGGAGACCTCTCGGCGCTCAAAATAAAGTAACAACCGAGCTGAAGGGATGGGTAAGTAATTTGATTTATAAGAACTTGCCGCAAATTGAAAAGGATTTAAAGACTATTGAACCGAAAGACAGGTTAATAATTATTGAGCGCCTAATGCAGTACACGATTCCTAAACAGCAATCCATAAGCGTGGAGGCTCAAGTTCAGGCAGAATACGCAGCGTTGGAAAAATTATTACACTCCACGCCGGATGAAGCTATTGAAAAAATTACAGAGAAAATTATGAATTTAAA
>JAITPP010000027.1 GCA_031289385.1 Prevotellaceae bacterium
CATTCCTACATTTCTTAATTTCTACATTCTGCAAGTCGTGCGGGTGAGCGGTTGCAATTCTAAATATCTTTTGTGCTCCGCACTCTGTTTGTTTGCGTTTTTTTTCATAGGGCGTTGCCCTATGCTGAAATAAGTTGCCCTTTCAGGGCGTGGGATTTGTAATTATTTTTCATTTTTACATTTTTACATTCCTACATTTCTTAATTTCTACATTCTTCAAGTCGTGCGGGTGAGCGGTTGCAATTCTAATAATCTTTTGTGCTCCGCACTCTGTTTGTTTGCGTTTTTTTTCGTAGGGCGTTGCCCTATGCTGAAATAAGTTGCCCTTTCAGGGCGTGGAATTTGTAATTATTTTTCATTCTTACATTTCTTAATTTCTACATTCTTCAAGTCGTGCGGGTGAGCGGTTGCAATTCTAATTATCTTTTGTGCTCCGCACTCTGTTTGTTTGCGATTTTTTTTCGTAGGGCGTTGCCCTACGCTGAAATAAGTTGCCCTTTCAGGGCATGTGATTCT
Source organism: Prevotellaceae bacterium (assembly GCA_031289385.1). GTDB lineage: Bacteria > Bacteroidota > Bacteroidia > Bacteroidales > UBA932 > JAIRKV01. The sequence goes on from JAITPP010000027.1 coordinate 517, forward strand.
TAATTGTTTTTTATCTGCGTAAATCTGTTGTATCTGCGTGATAAAAAGAATGAAGAATGAAGAGTTAAGAATGAAGAATTATCTATTTATTCACTAATAAATTCTTAACTTCTCTAACTTGATAAACTTTATGAACTTGATAACTTTATAACTTAACAAACTTCATGACTTTTTCTTTTTAGGCAAGCGTCCACTTTTTTTCAGCGCATTGTCGAGCAAATACAATATTTGTCCATTGACACTGCGAAATTCGTCGCTTGCCCATTTCTCAATTGCATTCATTGTGTCGGTATCAATGCGCAGTACAAAACTTTTATTTTTATTTTCTTTCGCCATAAATCAAACGTTTGAAATCTTATTCGTGTGTTTTATTCGGCAAGTTTTCCGAGTTTTTTCAATATTTCCGCTAATTCTTCGCTTTTATGCGTGCCAATCAATAATTTTGCGCCGTTTGTAAATTCAATTTGCAAGCCTTTATTTCCCGACATGGTTATTGAATTATTTTTCTTACTAACTAATCCTTTATTGTATTCTTTACCTAAAAATTTCAACTGCACGAGATTAAAACCGAATGTTCGTCTATTGTATCCCCAGCCTCCATATTCGCTTAATGCTCTGTATTTTCGGATATATATTTTTTCGATTTCGTCCCATGCAAAAAATTTATATTTTCTTTGAAAAGGCAACATTCTTACGTAAATCCCGTCGTCATTAATAATAGTTTGTATCGCAACAAAATATGTGAAAACAATCACGAGCAATGGAATTGCAACAACAAAAACACCTGACAAATAATAGTTTTCAAAAAAATAGTTATGTGTGTTTTTATTTCCGAAAATTAGCGAAAAGATAAGAAAAGCAACACCTAATAACCAACAAATAGTTGTTACATTTCGTTGTCGTTCATAAAAAATTGTATCTTCATTTTTCATATCTTTAATCATTTTATTGTTTGCGATTGTTCTGATATAAAAACAAATCCATCGTTAATTATAAAGAGTTCCTGTATTTACAATGGGTTGAGCGCGTTCGTCGCTGCAAAGCACAACAAGCAAATTTGAAACCATTGCCGCCTTTTTTTCGTCGTCCAATTCAACAATTTTTTCTTCCGAAAGTTTTGATAATGCGTGTTTTACCATTCCCACAGCACCGTCAACAATTTTTTCGCGTGCGCTGATTATCGCATCTGCCTGCTGGCGCCGCAACATTACGGCTGCAATTTCGGGTGCGTAAGCAAGATAATTTACGCGGGCTTCCAAAACTTCAATTCCTGCAATCGACAGACGTTCATTTAATTGCTGTTCAAGAATTTCGTTTATATCTTCTACGCCCGAACGCAAAGTAAGTTTTTCATCTTCGTTTTCGGAATTATCGTAAGCAAACATTCCTGCAACATAACGCAACGCCGCATCGCTCTGTACTTTAACAAAATACTCGAAAGCCTTCATTTTTTGATTTACATTACTCATTACGCCAAGATTTGCCGTTGTTTTTGATGTGTTATCAATATCAAACGATGCTTTGTATGTATCGGCGACTCTCCACACTAACACTTGCCCAATCATTACAGGATTTCCTTTTTTGTCGTTCACTTTTATTGGCTCGGCATCGAGATTGCGTGCTCGCAAAGTGAGTTTTTTCTTTGCGTAAAACGGATTTACCCAAAAGAAACCGTTTTCTTTAATCGTTCCTTCGTATTTTCCGAAAAAAACCATTATCTGCGCCTCGTTAGGTTCAATTTGAACAAAACCAGCCCAAAAAATAATGTGAATAACGAATAAAATAATATCCGCTATAACTAAAATCAAAGATAATGGTGTGAAATCTTCAACATCAATTATCATTACCAAAGCTGCGATAATGGCAGCCAAAAACAGGAAATTGAATATCAACATACCAACTCCCGATAGTTTTACTTTTGAAAATTTTTCTTCTTGTGTCTTCATAATATTTGAATTTTTAATTTAAAATGATATTAAAATGATATCACAAAGGTAAACATATTTTTTGACCGCCAAAAACTTAGTTGATGTTTTAACAAAGTTTAGCACTTGTGCGTTTGGAAAATTTAAAATTAATGTGTGTTGTCTTTTGTTATTATAAAAAAACCTGCCGAAAAAGGCAGGATTAAATCAACAAAATATTATTTGTTTTTAATATTGAAAAGTAATAGAATTTAGTTCATTAGCATATTCTCTAACTCCTGATTCTATTCGCTTTAAAGTTTGTTTTGTGGGATTTTTAACACCCGATACATATTGCCTCATTTGTCCCTCATTTATACCTGCAATACGGGCTAAACTGCTTTGATTAATAAAATCGCTGTATGCTTCCACTAATGATTGAATATCATTAAAAACAAATTCAAAATCATAGTCATTATTCATCCATTCTTGCCGCTCTTCGGGATATAGTCCATCTATGTGAAATTTTAATCCTTCGGGCAAATCATATTTCAGTTTTTTTAATGAATTGCGAGCAATAATATACCCGTCCACTTCGGGCAAATGTGCCGAAACACCATTGTTGGCTTTACAAATAATCACTCTTAATGTTTTCATAATTATTAATTTATTTATTATTATTCTTTTACAAAATCTCTAAATTTTAATCCCGACTGACGTTCTATACTTTTTAAGTTATTAAAGTTTACATCTTCCGAAAGTTTACCGTCAACAGTTACAGTGCATCTGATTGCATGATGCTGAAATTGACGATGACTCGTTCCGTTTTGCCTGCTTAAATACTAACCTTGCGAAATTAGTATGTCAATTATTTCTTTTACTTTAAAAATTCTTTTCATAAACGCATTGTTTTATCAACGCCACAAAGGTAGCGAATATTGCTACTAAATATAGATGTTTTTAGTTAAATAAAGTTAAAATGCGATTATAAAAAACCTGTCGAAAAATGCAAAATGAAATAATATAAAAGCAAAAACAGGCAGTACAAAATATAAATCGTTATATTTTTTTCACGAAAAATTTATACAACTCCGAGAATTATATTAGCATCAATATTTAAATTTCGATGCATTTTTCGTGCTATTTGCAATGTTGGTTCGGCTTTTCCCGTAAGATATTCGCTTACTCGCGGAGCGCTTATGCCAAGCAATTCGGCAAGTGTTTTTTGATTTAATCCCATTTCGTACATGCACAATTTTAAAACATCCGCAAGCAACGGTTCTTCTATCGGATAATGTTCCATTTCGTACTCTTCCACTAAATCGACAAGTAAATCCAATTCTACAAAGTTTGCATCTGTATCGGGAGTATCCTCGTTTACTATTTCCATAAGTGTTTCTCCTTTTTTAAGTAGAATTTGATATTGTTTTTCATCTTTTATGCATGCCATCGTTATTTATTTTAAATGGTTGAACAATCTATTTTATCGTATTCTTTGTGTGTGATTATAAAAGGAACTGTATAAAAAGCTTTTAGCACACGGATAACACAGATTTTGCAGTCAATTAAAAAATTATAGTTCCACCGCTAATAATTCTTTGCCTAAATTGTGCAATGCTTTTTCTATTTTTTTTCTTTGTGCTTCGCGGGGTTTCTTTAAGCCCGACGAGTAATGATGTAAGAGTTTTTGGTTTATACCGGTAAGCCGTTCTAAGGCTACGTTTGTGAAAATTTTATTGTAATAGTTTAAAAAACTTTGCGTATCGTATTTATAAACAATTTCATATTCACCTTTTAATATTTCGGGCAAATTGTTTGCATTGTGTTTAACAAACAATTTTAAACCTTCTAATACATTTTCCTTTGCTTCTTGAACAGTACTACCTGCGCCATATATGCCCTGACAATTTTCTGCAAATGCTCCGAAATAGTCGGAACTTGCACCTACGTTGATAATAATTTTTTTTGTTTCCATAATTTTATATTAATGTAAATGAAGTTATTTAAGTTCCATTTGACGCATTATTGCTTTTCTTAGCGGTTCGTATATTTCCTTTGCTCCGTGATATGGAACAGGAGGCGATAGTATATTATTTTTTATATAAAAATAATGACTTCCTTCCGCATGAGAAAATACCCAACCATTTCGTTTAATAAGTCTGTGAAATTCTGTGTACTTCATTTTATTATATATTTTGAATTTACAATGCAAAGGTAACTATTTAGTTACTATTATGAGAGTAATTTTAGTTAAATAACGTTAAAATAATTGTGCGATTTAATTTGTTAATTTGTTAATGTTGCATAGTTATTAATTTGTTTAATTTTTTACCAAAAAAGCAATTTTATAAATTTTACGCAGATTAGTAAAAATATTTATTACATTTGCATACAATTAATTATTAACACAAACAAATGAAAAACGAATATTACGCACTTGGTTTAATGTCGGGAACATCGCTCGACGGCTTGGATTTGGCTTTATGCCATTTTACAAAAACCGAAAGATGGAACTATAAAGTCATTGCAGCTGCAACGGTTGAATATACCGACAATTTGCGACTGCAATTAGCAAAAGCAATAGAACTTTCGGCATACGAATTTGTAAAACTCGACGTGGATTTGGCAAAATATATTGCCGAAAAAATAAATGAGTTTTTGGCAACTCAAAATATTAAGCCCGATTTTATTGCCTCTCACGGACATACAACATTTCATCAGCCGCAAATAGGACTTACTTCGCAAATAGGCAACGGCGCAACTATTGCCGCTCAGACGGGAAT
>JAITPP010000040.1 GCA_031289385.1 Prevotellaceae bacterium
TGGTATAATCGGTTTACCAGCAGTAGGAGGTGCCATTGCGGTTGCGGTTGCTGGTGGTGGAGCAGGAATTTTAAATATGCTACGAGGTTATGAAATGGAAGAAAAAAATGGTAAAATCATTTTACGAAAAAAATAAAAATCCTAAATAATTATATTGCTGGGATTTGTTTTTGCCTGTTTTATTCCTGTTATAGCCGTAAACAATAATTATATTGGGATTATTCTTGCGTTTGTGGGTATTTTAGCAACTTTCGTTGTTGTTAGTAATTATGCACAAGTTAGGGATATTGAAAATAAAACAAAAGAGCAAATTAATGAATTAAAAATAGAAATAGATGATAAAATAGAAGATTTATTACAACTAAATTTAAGCATAATATCATATTACAGAGCAGTTGAATATTGGAGGATGAAAGAAAATTATGATTTTTATTTTATTTCTATATTTGAATCGTTAAGATATTTGACACTTATTAAATCAGCCCAACAAAAAGAAAATCGAATTATAATATTAATTGACGAAATGCAACGTGTTATTTATAACATGAAGCAGGGGCAAATTAAATTAAATACGATAAGTGAACATCAATTAAACTGGTTATCTATTTTAAATAATATAAATATTATGTGTTTAGATAGTAAAATTATGGATATAATTGGTTTCATTAATAACGCCGAATGTTTGGACAAAGCACCTTAATATTATTTGCTTGTAGCGTTGCTGCTTTTTTATTTTAAAGAAACCAATTAACTTTGTCATCAAATAATTTAGTTCACGAGAATCCGAGATATGATTTTAGCGCAAAATATAACTTAAATATTTTACAAAAAATTTAACAATATAATAATCTGTTTATAAATAAATTAATGATTTTTTTTGTATTTTAAATTTTATTATGCAGAGATTTGTGTATTTTTGTAGCGATTTTCAATTTGAAAATAATTATTTATAAAAATAATTCAAAATATTATGCTAACGCCAATTTTTAATCTGGAAAAATCTTTGAATGCAATATTGTATATTGCACATAAGTTACAACGTAAAGATTTTCATAAAATATTTAAAGTGCTGTATTTTGCAGATAGAGAACATTTATCTAAATATGGCAGACCTATTACGGGTGATACTTATATTAAGATGATTAACGGACCTGTTCCATCAAAAATTTATGATATATTTAAGGCTGTAAAAGGTGATAGTTTTTTTTCCGACGAAGCCACCGAGTATAAAAAATTATTTAATATTGTAAATGATTATATTATAGAGCCTTTGCAATTAGCAAATTTAGATTTTCTTTCCAAAACGGATATTGAGGAAATAGATAATTCATTATTGATATATGGAAATCTTCCATTTGGGGAAATTACAAAATTATCACATGATTATGCGTGGGCATCTGCTATTGACGATTGCCCTATTGATATGGCAAATATATTAAGAGAAGTGGGACAATCGGAAGATTATATTGAATATATTAACGATTTCTATATTACTCAAAAATCCATCTGTAATTAGCATGGACAGTAATATTTTATCTGCCATGCAGATTAAAAGAGGCGCGATTTTTCTTTCAGAAAAAATTAAAAATATCGAACACCCAAAATTTTTTGTAATAATTGGCGAAGATGCAAATAATTTTGTAGGATATTTTTTTATTAATTCATCGGTTAATAAATATATGTTTTCGCGACAGGATTTTATAAATATGCAAATGAATATAAAACGCTCTAAATATGACAGTTTTCTCAAATATGATTCTTTTATTGATTGCCACGAGTTATCAAAAATTAAAAAAGACACTTTATTAGAGCAAATCAATAATAAAATTACAGAATATAAAGGAGAATTAACAGAAGAAGATTTAGAAATGTTGATGGAAAATTTACGAAAATCCGACTTATATTCAAAAGTAGAAAAAGATACATTTTTTAACGTCTTATGAATTTTTATTTTGGATTCATCTATTAAAATAAACGAGCAAACACAAAATTTCATCAATCGGCATATTGATGACGATTCGCACGAACTTGCTTTGGCTACAAAACAAAATTCGGATATTGATATTCGTTTTGCTCTCGAACAAATTACCGCCCGACAACACGCAAAAGAAAAAATACCATCGTGGTATGCAAACAATAAACTTATTTTTCCGCCTAAAATATCTGTTGAACAATGCTCGTCGGAAGCAACAGCAATGTATAAAGCAGAACTGTGCAAAGGCGAAAAATTTGCCGATTTAACGGGCGGTTTAGGAATTGATTTTTCAATTATTTCACAACATTTCAGTCATTCCGTTTATGTCGAAAAAGACGAACATCTTGCCCGAATTGCAAAACACAATTTTAATATTTTAGACTTGAAAAATATAGAAATTGTAAATTGCGACAGCACAAAATTTCTTGCAGATACAACGAATTTTGATTGTATATATATCGACCCATCGCGCAGAAATGCAAACAATAAAAAAGAAATTTTACTCGAAAACTGTTCGCCCAATATTTTAGAAATTAGTGATATTCTTTTACAAAAATCAAAATGCGTGCTGATAAAACTTTCGCCTGTTTTTGATATTGCCGAATTGCTGAAAAAGATTGATAACATTAAACAAATTCATATCGTAGCCGTGAAAAACGAATGTAAGGAATTGCTTGTAAAATTAGAAAAAAACAGCGATAAAAACGATATTGAAATTATTTGCGTAAATATTACAAACAGCGGCAAGCAAATGTTTTCGTTTAATGTAAATGATGAAAAAAACAGCGAATATGATTTTGTGCAAAATGTTCAAAAGTATTTATACGAGCCAAATGCAGCGATTCAAAAATCGGGCGGATTTAAATGTTTTGCAAACAAATTTCAGTTGAAAACCTTAAATGCAAACAGCAAAATTTATACTTCCGATATTTTCAACAGCCATTTTTGCGGCAGAATTTTTGAAGTAGAAAAAGTAATTCCATTCAATAAAAACGAATTGAAAACCAACCTTAAAAACATAAAAAAAGCAAACATCACCGTTCGCAATTTTCCATTATCGGTAGCCGACTTGCGCAAAAAACTAAACATTGCCGACGGTGGCGACACCTACCTTTTTGCAACAACGCTTTTCGATGGCAGAAAGGGGATTATTGTTGTTAGTCGTAAGTCGTAAGTCATAAGTCATAAGTCATAAGTCGTAAGTCGTAAGTCGGTTTGAAGTTGGAGAAGTTAATATTAATAATCATTATTGTCCGATAAAAACACAAAAAGAGTTTTAGGCAAAAGTAATTGTCTGATAATCAGTGATTGAATTTTCATTAATTGCAAGTTTTGCAAAGTAAGCCCCCCTAAAAAA
>JAITPP010000045.1 GCA_031289385.1 Prevotellaceae bacterium
CTTACAACTTACGACTTACAACTTACGACTTACAACTTACGACTTACAACTTACGACTTACAACTTACGACTTACAACTTACGACTTACAACTTACGACTTACAACTTACGACTTACAACTTATGACTTACAACTTACCCCCATATTTTTTTTTCCAAAGTGCGGCAAGGCGTGCAAGTATTTCGCGTTCGCGTGTGTTTTCGGATGGATAGTAAAATATTTTATCTTTAATTGTTTCGGGTAAAAAATCCTGTTCTACAAAATTATTTTCGTAATCGTGAGCATATTTATATCCTTTATGATAGCCTAAATCTTTCATTAGTTTTGTTGGCGCATTTCGCAAGTGTAGCGGAACGGGTAGATTACCTGATGTTTGAGTTTCGGCAAAAGCCGCTTCTATTGCCATGTATGTTGAATTACTTTTGGCGGATGTTGCCAAAAAAACTGCTGTTTCCGACAATATTATACGCGCTTCGGGCATGCCGATTTTGTGCACCGCATCAAAGCAGGCGTTCGACAGCAGCAACGCATTCGGATTTGCAAGTCCTATATCTTCGGCTGCCAAAATCAACATTCGGCGAGCGATGAAAAGCGGATCTTCGCCGCCGTCTAACATTCGTGCAAGCCAATACACAGTTGCGTTAGGATCGCTTCCGCGCATCGATTTTATGAATGCCGATATTATATCGTAATGCTGTTCGCCGCTTTTGTCGTACATGGCGATATTTTCTTGAAGGCGTTCGGCAACTATTTTGTCGGTTATCACAATGGTATCGTCGGGTTTGTATGCACCTGTAATTATTTCGATAATGTTTAAAAGTTTGCGAGCATCTCCGCCCGAAAATCTAAATAATGCGCTTGTTTCCTGTATGTCGAATTTCAGTTTTTCCAAATCGGCATCGTTTTTGATTACGCGGTTAAGCAAAGTCTGCAAATCGTCAACGTCAAGCGATTTAAGCACATACACCTGACATCGCGAAAGCAATGGCGAAATAACTTCAAACGATGGATTTTCGGTAGTTGCGCCTATAAGCGTAATTATTCCCTGTTCTACTGCGCCGAGCAGCGAATCTTGCTGCGATTTGCTGAAACGATGAATTTCGTCGATAAAAAGTATAGGATTTGGCGAATTGAAAAATCGTTGCGATTTGGCTTTTTCAATAACTTCGCGCACATCTTTAACTCCCGAATTTATTGCGCTGAGGCTGAAAAAAGCGCGATTTTGCTGTTCGGCAATTATTTTTGCCAAAGTTGTTTTTCCAACTCCCGGCGGTCCCCATAATATAAACGACGAGATATTTCCCGACTCAATCATATTGCGCAAAATAGCGCCTTTGCCTACAAGATGTTTTTGTCCTATATAATCTTCGAGCGACTTTGGTCGCATACGTTCTGCAAGTGGTATCATAGTCAATTACAAATTAAAAATTACGAATTACAAATAAAATTTATTTTCATTTTTTCGATGTAAAATTAGTTTATTTTATTTAGTTTATCAAGTTTTTAAAGTTTATCAAGTTCGTAAAGTTATCAAGTTCGTAAAGTTTTTAAAGTTATAAAGTTTTTAAAGTTATCAAGTTTGTAAAGTTATCAAGTTCGTAAAGTTTTTAAAGTTATAAAGATTTTAAAGTTATAAAGATTTTAAAATCATAAATTTAAAAAATCTGTGTAAATCCGTCGTATCTGCGCAATCTGCGTGCTTCTTCCAAATCAACAATAATCAATAATAAATAGTCAATAATCAATAATAAATAATAAATCGTCAATAATCAATTCTCCAACTTCTTTCTTATCGAAAAAAATTTGTATAATAAAAATTTCATAGTATTTTTGTCGGATAAAATAAATAAAAAAACAAAAAAACAGTATTATGAAAAATATCATTTCTTGTTACATTTTGGCTGCATTGTTGATTTGTACTGCATCGTGCAACACAAAAAAAACTAACGAAACACCGGACATTCCAATTATTTCAAAAATACTTTCTGATGCTTCGTCGATGTTTTATATGGACTTTTCGAAATATCCCAAAGAAAGAAAAAATCTTTCTATCGGCATTTTCGATTCGGGAACAGGCGGATTGACGGTGTTGGAAAAAATTCTGGCTTGCGACGAATACAATAACGCCACAGGCGAGATGCAACCCGATGGAATTCCCGATTTTATAAACGAAAATTTCAATTATTTGGGCGATATTGCAAATATGCCTTACGGAAATTATGCAAATGAAAATAAAAACGATTATTTGCGCGAACTTGTAATAAAGGATGCTTTGTTTTTGCTAAAAGAAAAAACGTCAAAAATTATTGTTGTGGCTTGCAATACGGCAACAGCATACGGTTTAGCCGATATTTCAAATTTGCTGGAAAAAAGCGGAACAGGAATTCGTGTTATCGGCGTGATTAATGCGGGCGTAAATGCTACCTTGCTGCCTCTCGACAGAAGTCAGGATTACGCTATCGGCGTGTTGGCAACGCCGGGAACTATTGCCTCTGACGCTTACGAACGCACAATTTTGAAAGTGAAAGATGAATTAGCGTTTACAGGAAAAATAACTGTAATAAATCAGTCGGGAGCGGGATTTGCCGAATCGGTAGATGGTGAAAAAAACTATGTTGACCGCAGTTTAATGAGTGTTTGCGACAGTTATCGAGGACCAAAAATTGGCGAAGAGGAAAATAGTATAAATATGCAATTAATGGACGTTTACAATTTTGACGTTACCAACAACGCATTGCTCGCAACACAGGCAAAAGATGGTTTACATGTGCAACTAAATTCTTCGGGAAATTATGCACGTTTTCATTTAGTGTCGCTAATTGAAAAATATCGCGCAAGCGGAAATACAACACCGCTGAAACGAATAATACTCGGCTGCACGCATTATCCTTACCTTTTGGATACGTTAAATCAGGTTATATACGAGTTGAAAAATTACACCAAAGATGGACAATATGTTTATAAAAATCTTATTGCCGAAGATTTTGAATTTATTGACCCAGCGCTGTTCACAGCAAAAGAATGTTACGAAGCGTTGAAAAACAGCAATCAGTTGGTATCGCAGCCGACACAAGGAAGTGTTTATGCTTATGTGTCGATTTCCGCACCCGATTTGTCGGCTGATAAACTTACCGAAGATGGCTCGCTGACCTATGATTTTAAATACGGACGCACAACAGGATTAGAAGAAAACACAACAATAGTAGTTCCGTTTTCGCACAAATACGTAGGCGATGATGTTATGCTGCGATTAGAAAAATTAGTTCCACATTCGTTTTCGGCAATCAAAAAAACGATGGAAGAATAATTACTGTTGATTTGAAAAATTATTTGCAAACATTACGGTTAAAAATATTATTTAAATCGCAAATACTTACAGCATACCGAGATGTACGATTGAAGTGTAGTAATAATAAAATGTAAAACTAAGATAAAAAACAACTAAACATGGAAATAAAAGTAAATATGATTGAAGCGGTAGCCTTAGCGATTGTTGTGCTATTTGTGGGTGTCTTTTTGAAACGCAAAATTAAATTTTTCGAGCGTTTTTGCATTCCCGCACCCGTAATCGGCGGACTTCTTTTTTCGTTTATAACACTTGCAGGATATTGCACCGACATATTTTTCTTTACGATAGAAGAAAATCTAAAAAGCATTTTCATGCTGGCATTTTTCACAACAATTGGATATGGCGCATCGTTTAAGCGGATAAAACGCGGAAGTAAGGATTTGGTTATACTTATGGTTTTGGTTGTGATTTTAATAATTTTGCAAGATATAATAGCATTTGCGATAGCGCCCGTATTTGACTTGCATCCGTTGCTGGCACTTTGCACAGGCTCGGTTTCAATGGTTGGCGGACACGGAACGGCTTTGGCTTGGGGACCTGAGTTTGAAAAAATCGGTATTGTTGGCGCATCGGGCGTGGCGGTTGCCGCTGCAACTTTTGGGCTTGTTGCAGGAAGTTTGATAGGAGGACCAATTGGAAGACGATTGATTGAACGCAACAAACTGTTGGATAAACAACAAACCGTAGATTATAATGAAAATACCGTTTCGGAAGAAAATAAAACAGAGAAAAAACTTAGCAAAAACGGCGTAATACACGGAATTTATCAAATCGCGCTTGCAATGGGAATAGGCTCAGTGCTGTCCACATTTTTGCAAAGCATAGGATTGTTGTTTCCGATTTATGTGGGAGCATTGGTAGTTGCGGCTTTATTGCGTAATATATCCGATTTTTCGGGAAAATTTAAGATTGATTTTGCCGAAATTGATGTTATTGGGCAAGCATGTCTGGCAATATTTTTATCGATGGCATTGATGACTCTCAAACTTTGGCAACTTGCCGAACTTGCTGTTCCAATGCTGGTTATGCTTTTTGCTCAAATCTTGCTAATGATAATGTTTGCATATTTTGTTATTTTCCGTTTTCTCGACAAAGATTATGATTCGGCAGTAATTACGGCGGGCGTTTGCGGTTTTGGAATGGGAGCAACGCCAAATGCAATGGCAAATATGGAAGCATTGACATTTCGCTATCGCCCATCGCCAAAAGCATTTTTGATAGTGCCGATAGTAGGAGTAATGTTTGCCGACATTATAAACAGTGCGTTTATACTTATTCTTGTGAATATATTTAAATAATT
>JAITPP010000046.1 GCA_031289385.1 Prevotellaceae bacterium
CGTATAAGAATTTCGTAAATAACTAAATTATTTGTATTTGCAACCGAAAAATTATTTACGCGCCAATTATAATTATCTTGTTTTGTGCTTACTACCATTGCTATTTCGATAGTTTTTCCCGTTGGATATGAAATAAGATTTGGATATATTGATGCTGAAATATCTTTATCATTCCAAGGGTCGGAAATTTTGTTTGAATATGGGTCGGCAATGCGAATATTATTGTCGATAAGATATTGACATACATATTCTTTGTTTCTGTCAAGATTTCCTATTTTAATCCAAAATTTGTCGCCATCTTTTTGCATTTTATAATTGTCGGATACTTTCCAATCGTTAAAATCGCCAATCAGATACACCGATTGTTTATTTGGTGCAAGCAGCACAAAAGCGAGCGAATCGTCGCTGATGCGGGTGATGCCGTCGCGCAAATTAAGTTTGTCTAAACTTGGTTTTGGTTGATTTACAGGCTCATCGTTTCCGCAGGCGAAAATCAATGGCAATAAAATCACCAAAAATAGTAAACGTTTCATTGTAATTATTTTTATGTAATAAATAGTTGCGAGGTTAAAATTTATGTTTTAAAATTCGTAATCAAGTTCAAATTCAGATTGCTTTGTGTTCTTTGCGCTTTTAGTGTGTCTTTTGCTGTTTAATTTTTTAATTATTTAAACACAAAGAGCGCGCAATTTTTCACAAAGAACACAAAGTTTCTCTAAAACCCAATCCCAAAAATCTCTATAACTTTAAAAACTTGATAAACTTGATAACTTGATAAACTTTAAAAACTGTATAACTTCATCATTTTTTATAAAATACGTAATGTCCTGTAATATCATTGAACTTTATAAAATACGTACCGTTTTCGGGTATAACAATATTACCGCCGCCGCCTATACCTTTTCCGAAAGGATATTCGTCTGTAACCCAGCCCCAATTAGTACCCCAATCGTAATTTGCACGGAATTTTAATTCTCCGACAGGTAAAATTGCGTTATCAACAATCCAAATGTGCGCATCGTAGTCGGTTTGAACTAAATCCAAATCGCCACCCCAGCTGCTAAATTCACCTATCAAACTTATGCTGGTATAAACAGTTGCCGCTGATGCATCATAAGAAACAACAGAATAAGTCAATTGATTTATATTGGCTGTAACGGTGTAATAACCTGATGTTGTAATATCGGAAATATCGTTTCCTGTTTTATTTCCCAATACGCCTGCGCTTACTTGTCCGTATAAATCGTTCCAAGTATTAAGACTTTCTTCGGCAATAAATTTGAAACCGCCTGCTCTAAAATACGAAGTATAAACATTAGGCGCAAGATTATTATCGCGAAACATTATGTATTGATAATTGCCGTTATTCCACTCATAACTTCCAAGCACGTTTCCTATAATGTGTATAGCTTGAGGCACAGCGGCAAAAGCCGTAACATTCACCGTAACGGGTGCAGAATTTATAATACCGTAAGTCGTGCTTATAGATGCTTTAAGCATAAACACAGCATCAACAGGCACGCCTGCAACTGCTCCTGCGTCTAACAATGAAGTATTTAACGACGACAAGGTAACCGTAAGCGAATCGCTATATGACGATGATACAAGTTTTTGTTCGCCGCCGCCTATTGCTACATATAGCGAATATTCGGGAGCAGCAGGCACGCCAAAATCGGCATGTTGCCATTTAAATGTTGTGGTTGTCGGTAAATTACTTTCGTCAACAACAATATTTGCGTGAGGTGCAAGTACCGGCGGTGTTACTTCTTCTATCGGCAGCACTTTGTACATATCTTGATCTTTTTCGCAGGCTACAAATGTGAACATCGAAAAGAGCAATACTAATAATATATTTGATTTTTTCATGACTTAAAAATTTTAATATCTATCATTTTGGTTTAAATTTGGATTTGCCATAAGATCTGTTGCAGGAATAGGATATATGTTGAAATGGCTGTCAACAGCGCGTCCGTTCTGAACGCCGCCTTTCCATTCCCATATATAATCGGCAGTAGTGAATTTTCCGTAGCGTACCAAATCGGTGCGGCGGAAACATTCCCAGTATAGTTCGCGTGCGCGTTCGTCGAGAATAAAGTCGAGATTTATTGAGCCTACATTTCCACTTGTGTTACCGTAAGCCCTTTCGCGCAATAAGTTAATATAACCAACGGCTTCGCCTGTGCTTCCGCCTGTTCCGCCGCGCAATACCGCTTCGGCATATACAAGATACATTTCAGCCAAGCGGAATAATGGAAAATCGTTGTCGGCAAATTCGCTGTGCGAGCCGTAAACAGGATTTCCTACCGTAGATGTTGATTTTATGTTGCGATATTTATAAGTTGCCAATCCGTAAGGATATTCTGATGGATGATCGGCAATAGCAGGATTGTCGCCAACAAAAAGAAAACGTTTGTCGCCTGTATCAAATTTTTGTGAAAATTCGGTACGTGCGCGGTAGCCGCTCCAATTTGCATTTGTGAAAACTCCATAATGAATAAGCGTACTTGCGTAAGTGCTTTGATAATCGCCGCTTGAACTGCAATTTATAAGAAATGTTGTTCCTCCGTAAAGGCGGGTATTCATTCCGTCGTAGTTGATTGATAAAATTACTTCGTTGTTGTTAAGGTTGTTATCAGCCAAAAACAAATGTTCGTAATTATCTTTTAACGAATATCCTGCATCTATTACTTTTTTGCTATAAGTAACTGCTTCGGTGTATTTTGGCGAGCCTCTGTATATTTCGGCGTTCAAATAAATGCGTGCAAGCAAAGCCCATGCTGCGGCTTTATCGGCGCGTCCGAACTCGTTGGTTTTAGCGTCTTTAAGTAAGTTGCTGTTCACTAAATCGAGCAATTCTGATTCTACATAATCAAATAAATCAGCTCGTTGAATTTGCGGAGGCAGAAAATCGAAAGGATCGTTTTCGGTAATAAACGGCGGATTTCCGAAAATATCCATCAGCACCCAATAATCAAATGCTCTTAAAAAGCGGGCTTCGGCGCGAAATGCTTTTATTTCGGCAACCTGTTCGGCTGTAAAGCCTTTGCTTGATACGCTGCCTTCGTCCGAATTTTTAATAAATTCGTTGGCATACATTATTTGCGTTATACATTTATTGTATAAACCTATTGTAAAACTACATGTTGATACAAAATTAATGTTATTTAATTCGGGTACACCCGGATCGTTCCAAATGCAATGAGTTTCGTCGGTAGGCATTTCTTGATGGTTGAAAAAACATCTTAAAAAGTCGGCATTACCGCCTTCGTCCAAGCCAATAATATCGGGGCTTCCGGCAGGTCCTGTATTTCCCGATAGCGTGTATCCTGCATATACTTTTGCAAGAGCCGATTTGTAGCCATCAAATGTAGAATAAACTATTTGGGCTGTGCTGTCGTTTTCGGGAAAGCGATCCAAATCGCTTATGCACGAGGCAAATAAAAATACCGACAGAGCCATAAATGTTATTTTTGTTATAAATTTATTTCGTTTCATGATAAATTTCTTTTAATGATTAAAAATTAAGTTGTAAACCTAAACTGAATATTCGCGGATTAGGATAAAAATTGCTGTCGATACCGTTTCCAATTTCAGGGTCAATGCCTTTATATTTGGTAAGCGTAAATACATTTTGAACGGTAAAGTTTACCTGCAAATTCAAATCTTTTGTTACTTTTCCAAAATCATACACCAGCGATACATAATCCATTTTCAGGAACGATGCGTTTGTAACATAATAATCGGAAATTAATTGGCGAGTATAAAAGCCTGTGTTATTGATGTCTTTAACAACATTCATAAGAAAATTATTGGGATTGAGAGTTTGCGAATAGTTTCCCAAATCCGAAAATGCGTTGTTGTAAACGTAGTTTCCCAAACTTGCTCTGAGCGCAGTTGATAATGTCCATTTTTTGTAATTAAGCGTTGTGCTGAAACCCATATACACATCTGGCGCAGCTTGTTTGTAATGATACAAATCTTTTTCGTTAATGATATGATCGCCATTCAAGTCGGCATACGCACCTTCAATCGGACGTCCGTTCACATCGTAAAGTTGTTTGTAAACATAAAATACATCAGAAGGATAGCCAACAGAGTTAATTTGAACAGTATTTCCTGTACCACCTGAAATACCTCCCCCAGTAACTCCTACATAATCAGCAGATTCAGTTAATGTGAGTTTTGTGATTTCGCGTTTGTTGTAAGTTATGTTAAATCCTACATCCCAACTTAAATCCTGTTTGCTGATAACGTGAGCGTTGATATTAAATTCTACACCGCGATTATCCATATTTCCAATATTTTTTGTAACTCGGTTGCTAAAATTGCTGCCCATAGGAATATCAATAGTGTTAAGCAAATCGGTTGTTTTTTTGTAATAAAAATCTATACTTCCGAAAATTCTGTTGTGTATAAAACCAAAATCCAACGCTATGTTTGTTGTTGCTGTTTGTTCCCACTTGCGATTAGGGTCATAAACTGCGGGACGCCACAAATAATAAAACTGATCGCCAAACTGAACGCGAGCCGTAGATTCGCTATACTGATAACTTCCGATATGTCCGTAATTGCTGACTTCTTGTTGTCCTGTTACGCCATATCCCAAACGCAGTTTCAAATTAGATAATACTTCAACGTTTTGCAAAAATGCTTCATTGTTTATTTTCCAAGCCAGCGCAACCGACGGGAATGTTCCCCAACGATTTGATTTTGAAAAGCGTGAAGAGCCGTCGCGGCGAACAGTTGCTGTCAATAAATATTTATCCATCAAACTGTAATTTAAACGTCCGAAAAACGATACAAGCGTATTTTGATCAATTGATTTCGGGAACGACGGTGCATCTGCTGTTGTAGGCTGACCGTTATAAAACGTTTCCTGATAATTGTTATTTGTGGTTTTCCAATCCTGATAAGTATAACCAGCCATCACATCAATTCGATTTTGCTCGTTTATTTCTTTGTTGTAATTCAGATAAAATTCGAACAATTTGTTTCGTTTTTGCTGTTTATATATGGAGCTTCGTCCGTCGGGATAATTTGCAGGTGACCAAGGCTCGGTAACAACTGTGCCTTTTCCCTGCGAATAATCATATCCGAGATTAAGGTTTGCACGCAATTCGGGAAGAAAGTGCATTTTGTAATCAAACTGTATATTTCCTATTGTTCGTACAACATCCGACTGATCGTTTTTTCCATACAGCAATGCTACGGGATTGTAAGTTGACAGCGAATTGCGTATTCCCGTATTGCCATCAAGCCAAACCCAATAACCATTGTATTTATCAAAACCATTGGCTTTTACGGGATGAGTCGGGTCCATGCGGGCAGCCGCGCCGATAGCATCGCCGTTGCCAAAGCGGGTGTGCGAATATGTGCCTTTCCAGTTAAGATTAACTTTCAAATAATCGTCGAAAAACGAAGGCGACAAACTGAGGTTTAAAGTATTTCGCGTAAAATTGTCGGTTTTCAGAATACCGTCTTGCGTTAATACTCCTGTTGAAATACGGAAAGGAAGATTTTTAATGCTTCCGCTTACACTTACGTTATTATCGGAAGTAAATGCTGTGCGAAATATTTCGTCTTGCCAATCGGTATTTTCAGTTCCCAAAAATCCAACGTATTTTTGCTGAGTATTAGGATCTTTCGCCGCTTCACGTATAACGGCTTCACGAAATTCGTCGCCGTTCATAACTTCTACTCTTCGCGCAATGGTTGAAATAGAGTTTTGAGATGACAAATTTACTTTCAAATCCTGTCCTTTCAATCCTTTTTTGGTTGTAATGATAATTACGCCGTTTGATGCACGCGAGCCGTAAATGGCTGTTGCCGAAGCATCTTTCAGAATATTCATCGATTCAATATCGCTATTGTTGAAAGTTCCGAGCGGATTTGTAGCACCCGAAATTCCTCCATTGTCAAGCGGCACTCCGTCAACCACAATCAGCGGGTCGTTGCTTGCCGACAAAGATGCTCCGCCACGAATTCTAATAGTGTTTCCATCGCCGGCGCGTCCTCCGTTGGATGTGATTTGTACGCCTGCAACTTTTCCTGCAATAAGCGAGGCAGGATTGGTAATAACTCCTTTCTGGAAATCCTTTTCGCCAATCGCAGTAACCGCTCCTGTAAGATCGCTTTTTCTTACCGAGCCGTAACCGATTGCAACCGCTGCGCTCAACTGCTGCGCATCAACCTGCAATACAATATTAAAAATAGAATTATCCCCTACGGGAATTTCCTGAGTTACATAACCTAAATACGTAACTTCCAAAACGGCATTATCCGATATGGATAGCCGAAATTTACCGTCAACATCGGTAGATGTTCCGTTGAATGTTCCTTTTTCAACAATGCTTGCCCCAACTGCCGGCTCGTTGCGCTCGTCGAGCACTGTTCCGGTAATGGGCTTCTTAGTTTGAGCCGATACGCTCAAAACTGTAAACATGCAAAATGCAAATAAAAAAGCATGGAGCAATGTTTTTGTTTTTTTCTTCGTTCTCATTATTATTTGGCTTTTTAATTGTAAAAATTAGATGTTGCTTTTAATAAAATAAATTTCAAAAAATCTTTGTAAAGATATTACCAAAAACAACGGAAAATTAATGTTGAAATAAAAATCTAAATCCGCAAAATCAAAACACATTAATTATTAATATATTACCGATTTTAAATACCAAAAAAAACTAAATTTATTATGTAAAAAAACCGAATTTTTTATGGGTTTTAATGAAAAGTTTTGATATTTTTATATAAAAAAGAAAACTTTTGTGCATTTGTAAGACGGGTATTTAGTATTTGGGCGAAAGCAGAAAACAATTGATGATTTATTATTGAATATTGATTATTAAAAAGGCTCACAGATACACCA
>JAITPP010000296.1 GCA_031289385.1 Prevotellaceae bacterium
AAGCGTAAGTGGGCATATTCAAATATGGTGTCCGTAATCAGGCGGCAACTGATGAGTTACATCAACATTTATCGCTTTCTTGAAGACCCCGAAGGCAGTTGGAGGCAAGTTATAAATGATAAAAAAATGGAATATCAAAATTCGTTATTCCCCGAAAACATGGGGGCTTGCTTTTGAAAATAAAAACAATTAGGTCTGATTATCAGACAGTAATAATTAAATTATAACTGTTTTTTGATTTTAGCGGACAATAGTGTAAAATTTTATAATATTTTTTTAAATCAAATTTTTTTTTGTGTTTTTTGCATCTTTGTGAGAAAACAAAAAAACAGTAATAAATAATCTCCAAAATTAAATTATTTGCGGTGGAGGATGAAAAGTTTCGATTTACCTAATAAATCCGCGCCTTTAAATTCCAAACTTAACATAATATAAATTATGGGACAAATTAACGAATTGTTAAATATTTTAAAATTTTTGAATATTTGTTTTTTTTTATGTTGTTGATTGATAACGATAATCGTTTATAATGCAAAAAAAGTATGCGTAATTATCACATTTTTTTTTTTGAAATTAAAAAAATGATAGTAAACTTGCAAAACTTTTTTAGAAAAATTATACTTGATGTATGGCAACAAAAAACAAAAAACAAACAAAAAAAACACAAGCTACCAAAAAAACTAAAAAAATTGCAGCTAAAAAAGCTACTGAAAAAAAAATTGTAAAAAAAACGACAACAACTGTTAAAAAGAAAATTTCTGAAAAACCGATTGAAACAGTTGAAAAAGAAATTGCTGCAACGGCAACGCAGCAACCTGCAAAAATAACAGGAAAAGCACCTGCAAAACGCAGAATTGTTGTTAATTACAATCAGCTTGCGCCCGAACTCATTGAGTTGTTAAACGAGCAATATCCGCTCGGTTGGAGGAATTTTATTATTAAAGTAGAAAAAGGAAATGGCGACTTTTTTCACGCCATAACTCTTGACACAGAAGATGTTAGCTACCTTATTAAAGTTCCGGTGAAAATTGATAATGAAATCACTGATGATGTTGAAAAGGATTTATTTGGACTTATTCCCGATGATGAATTTATGGTTGATGATGAACAAGATGACGAATATGATGACAAAGATGACAATTAAATTATGAAAAGATGAAAATATCGGAAAAAACGTTTCCAAAAACGCTTCAACAATTAATCTGTCAAAGTGTTGAAATATACAAAGATAGACCCTCATTATCATTTGTTGAAGGCGAGCCGATTACATACGAACAGTTTGGAGAATCGGTGTCGCAAACGCAGAAACTTTTATCGGAAATCGGAATTTCGGTAAACGATAAAGTTGCTATTTTAGCGCAAAATATGCCTAATTGGGGAATTGCATATTTTGCCATCACGGCAATGGGAGCAATAGTTGTGCCGCTCCTCCCCGATTTTTCAGCCATCGAAATAGACAACGTTTTGCAACATTCCGAAACCAAAGCCATATTTGTATCCGAGCGTTTGAAAGATAAGGTTAGTCATGTAAATTCGGCTGCGCTTAAAACGAAAATCAAATTAGACGATTTTGAAATTTACGAAAATTTGAGCCAAATTAAACATTTCGACGAATATCCGAACTACACGGAAAATCCCGACGATTTGGCTGCAATAATTTACACATCAGGAACTACGGGCAAACCAAAAGGCGTAATGCTAACACACAAAAATCTGTGTAGCCAACTTGTACAAACTTATGGTTGTCAGGCTGTTAATGAATACGACATTTTCCTTTCCATACTGCCGCTTTCGCATACCTACGAAAACAGTTGCGGATTGATTTTAGGCGTTTTCGGCGGTTCTGCAACTTATTATTTGGAAAAACCGGCAACATCAAGCGTTTTGCTGCCTGCGTTGCAAAAAATACGCCCTACCCTAATTCTCATCGTACCTTTGATTATTGAAAAAATTTTCAGAGAAAAAATTATCAAAAAAATAAAATCGTCCGTAGTACTTAAAGTGCTGTATCGTATAGCGTTTTTCAGAAAAATTATGTACAAAAAAGCAAGTAAACAACTTTACGAAACATTTGGCGGAAAACTTATATTTTTCGGAATCGGCGGCGCAAAACTCGACCCTGTGGTTGAACGATTTTTGTATGAAGGTAAAAAAATTCCATACGCCATAGGCTACGGACTTACAGAATGTTCGCCATTGGTAACGGCAGCCATTGTTGGACGAGTAAAAGTGAGTTCGGCAGGCTTTCCCGTAAAAAATGTAGAACTGCGCATCGATAACCCAAACCCCATTACAGGCGAAGGCGAAATTTGGATGCGCGGCGAAAACATAATGAAAGGTTATTATAAAAACCCTGAACTTACACGCGAAGTACTTACCGAAGACGGATGGTTTCGCTCAGGCGATTTGGGATGTATTGACAAAACAGGACGACTGTTTATTCGCGGACGACTGAAAAATATGATTTTAAGTTCGTCGGGTGAAAATGTTTATCCCGAAGAAATTGAATCGATAATTAATAATTTCAAACACGTGCTCGAATCGATGGTAATAGAACGAAAGGGTAAACTGCTTGCTATGGTGCGCTTTAACTACGAAGAATTAGAAAAAATTTATACACAGTTCACCGAAGACATATCGCAAATATTGGAAAAACTTGCCGAAGAACTTCGCAATTACGTAAACACGCGAGTAAACAGAGCATCGCACATCGCAATAGTGATACCGCTTGCCGACGAATTTGAAAAAACCGCTTCGCAAAAAATAAAACGATATTTATATACCGACAGCGTAATAAGTAAATATCTTAATTAATTAAAAATAAAACAAATACGAATATGAAAACAAAATTTTTTGCATCAATTATTGTATCGCTCATTGCAGTTGGTTTTACATCATGCTGCAACAACGAAAAAACATCAAAATCGGCAGACGAAATTGTGTTGGAAAATATTGCAAATCGCAAAAGCGTAAGAGATTACGTTGAAGGAAAATCGGTTGAGCCCGAAAAAATCGACAAGTTATTACGCGCCGCAATGGCTGCCCCAACAGGCAAAAACACTCAGCCGTGGGAATTTGTAGTGATTACCGACAGAACGATTTTAGACTCGTTGGCAGCAAATTTGCCTTATGCAAAGATGCTTTCACAGGCAACTCTTGCAATAATAGTGTGCGCAGATACCACAAAATCAGAATATTGGTATGTTGACTGTTCGGCTGCAACCGAAAACATTTTGCTTGCTGCCGAAGCAATGGAACTCGGCGCAGTGTGGACGGCAAGTTATCCCTACGAAAACAGAATGAGCGCAGTAAAAAAAGTTACGCAACATCCCGATAACATTCAATCGCTGTGCGTGATACCTATTGGCTATCCAAGCCTGAAAGAAACGCCGAAAGACAAATGGAATCCCGAAAAAATTCATAAAGAACGCTGGTAAAATAAAAATAATCTAAAAAAACATTCCTAATGAGCGAGCAGAAAAATAAATTAGCTGAAATCGGAAAAGCCGTTCTTGGCTTAGTTATTATTGTTGCATTGGCTTATAACTTTTTACACCAAAGACAAGATAGGCAACAAGATAAAAATCAAGATATTATAGAAGAGCAACTTGTAATAACTGCAAGCAAATACAACGAAAAAGCACCGTTTATGATTGACGAAAATACTCGTTTTGATAATATGATTGCTTTGCCCGGCAGAGTGCTACAATACAATTTTACAGCAATAAACATGACAAAAGATGAAATTGAGCCTAATTATTTTGAAAACGAAATGAAACCAATAATGATAAACCAAATACGCACAAATCCTGACGAAACGTTTAGAAAACATAAAGTTACACTACGATTTTATTACAAAGATAAAGATGGCGTTTTCGTATCAAAAATAGAAGTAACGCCTGAAATGTATGAATAATGGTTAATGGTTAGTGATTAATGATTAATATGCTAATGTGATTAATGTGAGAATGTGAAAATTACGGAATACTAAATACTAACGACTAAATACTAAATACTAAATACTAAATACTAACGACTAAATACTAAATACTATAATTTGTTTATTAAGAAAAATATTATTACTTTTGCGTATCAAAAAATGTACACAAATTAAAAAAATAAAACAATGATTGTAGAAGTAACAGGTAGAGAGTTCAGAGCAAAACAAAAAGTTTTTTTGGATTTAACTGATAATGGCACTCAGGTAGTTATACGCAGAGGCAAAAACAAAGCGTATGTTATAACACCTATGAAAAAAGATGACGACTACGAGCGTTATTTTACTCCCGCAATGCTCGCCAAAATAGATGAATCGCTGAAACAAGCAGCAGAAGGTAAGGTGATTAAAACAAAAAGCACGGAAGAACTTTTAGCATTGCTTGATTCTTTATAAAGAAACGAGCTTAGGATATGTGCTAAGTCTTTTTGGAAATAAATTTTATGTAGAAGAAAATTGTGAAGAAATCATGCCTGCAATCACGGAGCAATCTTGACTGTTATAAGCTCGGGGCTTTTGTGATTGTTATTGGCAGGGAAATAATTTTATTAGTTCGTTAGATAACAAAGGAATTATATCAT
>JAITPP010000022.1 GCA_031289385.1 Prevotellaceae bacterium
CTGACAGGCTCGACAAAAAAATCGGAACGAAAAATAATCGCCAACGATTTAACATCAGGCAAAACCGATATTTTAATCGGCACGCACGCATTGATTGAAGACACCGTACAATTCAAAAATTTAGGCTTTGTAGTTATCGACGAGCAGCATCGTTTTGGTGTTGAACAACGCGCCAAACTGCGTTACAAAAACGTAAATTCTCCACATATTTTAGTAATGACGGCAACGCCAATACCACGCACGCTTGCAATGACATTATACGGTGATCTTGATATTTCAACAATCGACGAACTGCCGCCCGGACGTAAAGAAATAAAAACAGTTCATCTTTTCGAAAATAAACGCTTGCGACTGTTCGGATTTATGCGCGAACAGATAAAACTTGGACATCAAATTTACGTTGTGTATCCGCTGATAAAAGAATCGGAAAAAATGGATTATAAAAATCTTGAAGACGGATATTTTGCAATAACACAGGCATTTCCGCCACCCGATTACGTTACATGCGTTGTTCACGGAAAAATGAAATCCGATGAAAAAGATTTTTCGATGAATTATTTTGCATCGGGCAAAGCCAATATTCTTGTTGCGACATCGGTAATTGAAGTAGGCGTAAATGTTCCAAATGCAAGCGTAATGGTGATTGAAAGCGCAGAGCGTTTCGGACTTTCGCAGTTGCATCAACTCAGAGGGCGCGTTGGACGAGGAGCAGAACAGTCGTATTGCTTTTTGATGAGCGACGTGAAACTGTCGAACGAAGCCCGCAAACGTATGCAACTTATGGTGAGAACAAACAACGGTTTTGAAATTGCCGAAGAAGATTTGAAATTGAGAGGACCCGGAGATATTGAAGGAACACAGCAAAGCGGACTGCCGTTTAACTTGCGAATTTCAAATCTGGCAAAGGATGGAAAGATTTTGGAATACGTAAGAAACATTGCTTTTGAAATTTTAAATGAAGATAATTCGCTCGAATTGAAAAAAAATTCGTTACTTCGTGAAATTTTAGAAAAAAACTTTAAAAAATCTATTGATTACAGTGCAATAAGTTAAATAATATGAGAACAAAAAAAAAATTATTATCATTAATACTGCTGATAGTTACAGCAACCATGTCGGCGCAAATTACTTCGTTCGACGATTGCGAAAACACAGGAAATCCTGCAAATTTTGCATTTCAAAACGGCGAATCGATAACGCTTGAAGCCAATTATAAATGGGGACTTGTGAACACTACTGTGGGCGAGGCTACATTTAAATTATCGAAAGAAGATTATAATAATCACATACATTTTGTATCTTCGGTAAACATAAAAACATACAGTTTTTTCGATGCTTTTTTCAAAGTGCGCGATTATTTTCTAAGCAAATTCAGCGCCGAAAATATGAAACCTTCGTATTTTTATCAGGATACGCACGAAGGAAAATATACCAAAAAAAGCACGATGAATTTTGATTGGAATCAGAAAAAACTGTCGGGAACAAAACAACGCAAAAAAGACCCCGAAAAAGAATATACCATAAACCTAAACGGCTGCACTTTTGATATTATTTCGTTTGTGTATTTTTTGCGCAACATAGATTTCGGCGCAGTAAAGCCAAATTCAGATATGAAAGTAACATTTGCTCTCGACAATATTTTAAAAGTATTGAACGTGCGCTATATGGGAACGAAAAAAATAAAAACAAAAGCAGGAAAATTCAACAGCATAGAAATTGCCGTGCAACTGCTCGAAAACGAAACATTTGCAAGCGAACCCGAAATGCTTTTGTACATCAGCAACGACAAAAATCATATTCCGCTGTATGCCGAAATGCCTTTGCGAATAGGCAGAGTGTGCATATCGCTGGCTAATTTTAATAATTTGAAATATCCTGTTACAAGCAAAGAATAGTTTTTAAAGGTATATGAAAAAATATTTATTTTTATAAAAATTAAGTAATGAAAAATAAAAAAGTTATAACAGATAACAAAAACAATCCCGTTAGGGATTATCGCTTGGTAGAAATGTTAAATACCACGCCAACTATGCAGTCTGTTAGGACTGCAACCAAAAAAGCAGAGGCTGCAAACCTAACGGCTTGCTATTTTGAAAACAATCTTTTATAGTTTATTTATTTTTATAAAAAGCAAATTAAAACAAATTGAACGTTGAATATTTTATAGCAAAAAGGCTTGCATCGAGCAAAGAAAGCGGCAACAGATTATCGCGGTTAATGTCTGTTGTAGCAATTATAAGCATTGCGCTTGGCGTTGCTGTGATGATTCTTTCCGTTGCTATTGTTACAGGTTTCAAAAAAGAAATTTCAGATAAAATTGTCGGCGGAAATTCACATATTCAAATTACAAATTTCGATTCAAACTATTCGTTCGAAACAAATCCTATCGCAGTAAATGCAGAAGTTTTTGAAGAATTAAATGAAGTTGAAGGCGTAAAACACGTTCAAAAATTTATAACAAAAGGCGGAATAATAAAAACCGAACACGATAATCAAGGCGTGATGCTAAAAGGCGTTGATGCCGATTTCGATTGGAAGTTTTTTTCAGATTGCATTGCCGAAGGACAAATTTTTCACGTTAGCGATACGGCAACAACCAACGATGTTTTAATTTCAAAAAAACTTGCACAACTGCTGCGCCTGAAACTCGGCGATAAATTTGATGTTTATTTTATTCAAGAGCCTCCGCGCGTGCGGCGTTTTACAATTTGCGGAATTTACTCCACCCAACTCGAAGAAATTGATAAATCGCTTGTATTGTGCGACATAAAACACCTGCAAAAAATTTACGGTTGGGAGGAAAATCAAATTTCAGGTTTGGAAATTAATATTTACGACATAAAAAATATAGAAACGCTGAGCGAAGAAATTACCGATTTGGTTTCATTCAAAACCTACGACGACGGCTCGCGCCTTGCTGTTAATGATGTCAAACAATTGTATCCGCATTTGTTTGCATGGCTCGATTTGCTCGACACAAACGTTTTTATAATTCTTTTGCTTACCATAGCCGTAGCGGGTTTCAATATGGTTTCGGGATTACTGATTATGCTTTTGGAACGCACGTCGATGATTGGTATTCTGAAATCGCTGGGAATGCAAAGCGTAAACATACGCAAACTGTTTCTGTATCGCACGGCGTTTATTGTTGTCAAAGGCTTTATAATCGGCAATATTATTGGCATTGCATGCTGTTTGTTGCAGCAGCATTTTGGAATTATAAAATTGGATGCAACAAATTATTTTGTAAACACAGTTCCGATAAATTTAAATATTTTTCATCTCATTTTGCTGAATGTATCGTCGGCATTTGTAATCATGCTTGTTCTGATAGTGCCGTCGCAAATAATAACAAAAATCAGTCCGGAAAAAACTATTCGATTTGAATAAAAGAGTTATAAAGTTTATCAAGTTATAAAGTTCATAAAGATTTTCAAATCACTAACCATTAATCATTAAACACTAATCACTAATCATTAACCATTATTAACGATTATATTAATTAATTTTTCTAAGTACATGACAAAAAATTATATTTCATTATATAATAATTTCATTATCAATAATATATAATGTTTTTTATCTTTGCAAAGTCTTTGATTTTCCGTGTTTTTATAGATAATTTGAAAAGGAATGAAAGACAATTATACACAAAATTTACTTGATGAA
>JAITPP010000311.1 GCA_031289385.1 Prevotellaceae bacterium
CTATTTTTCAATTTTCATTTTCAAAAATGCATCGATGCAAAGTTTGCGATTTCAATTTCCGAAAAAAACAACTTTTGCTAAATTTACAATTTTCATTTTTTAAAAACATCTTTCTTAAAATTTTATTTTTTAAACTTTTTTAAATTAAGCAAACTCAAAATTTTAGTTAGAAATTTGTATTTTTTTCATTTTAGTTTCATCTAAATTTAATTATAAAATTTGTTAAATTGTTTAGTTAAATAGTCTTTTTGTATTTTAACACTTTTTAATACCTATTTTATTCTGATTTCAAAAAAAAACTCTCCTAAAAATTCCTCTATTTTTTCATTTTATGAAAAAAAAAACTTGATGCCAAAGTTTGTTATTTCTAATTTCCGAAAAAGTTATCTTTTGCTAAATTTATGATTTTCAACTTTGAAAAAGTATTTTTCCATAAAATTTACAATTTTCAAAAATAGGAAGAAATAATCACCGCAAATTTTCGGCGTTTAACAAGAAAATCAACCCAATTTTCTTTTTGATTGCATTTGTTGTATTTTTTTGTCAGTATAATCCTTATTTATAGTATTTTAAACCACAAAGCACACAAAGTTTTTCACAACGAACACTATTTTTTATATCAATTAATTTTCATTCTTCATTCTAAAAATCGTAACGTTTGCAATTCTATTTTGCTTTTTGCTCCGCACACTCTCTTGTTTGCTTACGTCTTTCGGACTTTCTTTATCTGCAACATCGTAATTAGTAATTGATAACGACTATTTTTTAACAATCCCTATTCCCGGTAAATCGGTTGGCTGCATTTTTCCGTTTTGCAGAGTTGCACCGTTGTAAAGATCGGCGGTGGGGGCTATTAGCAGGTTGCCATCTAAATCACAAAAGTCAACGGCTGGCGATAGTTGCGCTGCGGCTGATATTGCACATGAAGTTTCTGTCATGCAGCCTATCATTACTTTCATATCCAACGCTCGTGCAAAATTCAGCATTTTCCAAGCCTCACGCATTCCCGTACATTTCATCAATTTTATATTTATTCCGTTAAAGGCATCTTTAAGTTTCATAATTTCGGTGAGGCGTTGCAGCGATTCGTCGGCAAAAACGGGTAGTGGACTGTTTTGTGTAATCCATGCAATGTCGTCGAGTTTTTTCTTCGACATTGGTTGCTCTATAAGCACAACTCCTTTTTCTTTGAGCCAGTGAATCATGTCGAGCGCATAATGTTTGTCTTTCCATCCTTGATTTGCATCAATGGCTATGGGCAAGTTGGTAACTTCGCGTATGGTGGTTATCATTTCTTTATCGTTTGCACCGCCGAGTTTTACTTTCAGAATTTTGAAGTCGTTTGCATATTCGCGGGTTTTTTTACGAACTACATCGGGTTCGTCAATTCCTATTGTGTACGTTGTTGGCGGAATTTTGTCGATATTCAATCCCCATATTTTATACCAAGGTTGTCCTATAAGTTTGCCAACCAAATCGTGCAGTGCAATATCAACCGATGCTTTTGCGGCAGTGTTGTTTTCGGTGATGCCGTCCACATAGTTTAAAATATCATCCATTTCGAACGGGCTGCGAAACTGTTCGAGATTTACTCGTTGCAAAAATGCCATAACCGATGCCGCCGATTCGCCAAGATATTGCGGCATGGCTGCTTCGCCGTAACCTGTTACTCCGTCGTATTCAATTTCTACTTGTACGCTTGGCGTCATCGTGCGCGAAAATGTTGCAACGGTAAAAGTGTATTTCAACTGTAAATCGACAGGACGAAACGAAAGTTTCATTTTTGCTGAACCCGGAAGCGAGCGACGTGGCGCGGGATTTGCAAAAAGTTTTGAGCCTGTGCTTAAAAGTAAACCTGTGCCTGCGGTTGCTAATGCCGCTGTTTTTAAGAAATTTCTTCTGCTTTGTTTCATAATTTTGAGATGTTTTTAATTTTAATTTATTTTTGTTGTTGATAAAATTCGTTGTTTTTTAATGATGATACTCCGTTTGTGTCGATATTTCCTATTATTCGCGATGCTCGAACAAGACGGTTGGCATTATATTTATCGTAATTTTCAGCCGCAGAATCTAAACTGCCGATTTTTACCTGAGTGGCTTCGTGTATAAATTGTTTGTTGCCGATGTAAATTGCAACATGCCCTATGCGTTCGCGTTTGCCGTCGCGTGCTTTGCTGCCGAAAAACAGCAAATCGCCTGTTTTTAGATTTTCAAAATTTTCGGTAATTTCAACAGGTTGTCCTGTGAGGCATTGCTGCGAGGCATCGCGCTGAAGAATAACTCCGTGCATAAAATAAACTGTTTTTGCAAAGCCGCTGCAATCCATCGCTTTTGCCGATGTTCCGCCCCAAAGGTAAGGCACGCCCATAAATCGTTTTCCGTAATTAATAATATTTTCGCCATCGAGATTTATTGATTTATACCAATCGTCTAATTTTTTCGATTGATTTTTATCAACATAAGCCGTTCTGCCGTCGGGATACGCGACTTTGTAATATTGTTCGGTTTCGTCTTCGAGTTTAAGCATATTTCCAGCAACCAAATCGGAAACAATATCATTTGAATTTGGTTGTGCGTATGCAAATCCGTTGTTTTCGGTGAAGATAATTTTTTGCGCCGCGTTCCATTCGTTAATTTGCTGTTTATTCATTCGCTTAATATTTCCTGCATACGTGTAACTGATATATCCGTCGGGAGTTTGCACTCGCAGCCAGCTGCCGTTTTGTAAAATTTTCACGGGCATTCCGAGCAGGGCTTGCGTTGCCATTTCTGCTGAATAATCGCCTGACGTTCGCATACTTGCAATAGAAAGTGTTACTACGCCGAAAATTTCATCGCCTAAACTTTTGTCGGGAAGAACGGTTATGCTGTCGGCAACATTTAAATTTAATGCTTTTACGTTTTCGATAATTTTTTTTTTTGCATCGGCATTTGTTGTTACGCCTTTCAGAACAATTTTATCGTCGGTAGTTTTAACTTTCACATCAAAAATATTTACTCTTCTATCGGGAGCAAATTGTTGTTGTGTTTGAGTTATCAAGTGTTGAATATTTATATTAACACTATCGGTTTTTTCAGCAATTTTCGATTTCGCTGTGTTAGATGTTTGTGAGCAACTGCACATAATTGCAGCGACAAACATTAAGGGTAATAAGATTTTTTTCATAAAATTTGATGTTTCTACATATTGCAAAAATACAAAATTTATTGAAATATAACAGTAATTTGAATATTTTTTTATAAACCGACTAAAAAATAAAATGCAACTTTATTTTTTAGTCGAAATAAAACAGGCAAAATATGAACTTCATCTGAACAAGGAGTTTTTGTAATTTAACAATACTTAACTAATGGCATTTGCAATTTGGTAGTATATACATTACCTTTGTCGTATCAAAAAAGATATAACAATTATGTAAAAATAAAATGAAACGATACAAAGTTATTGAGATATTAAGATTGTTGTTAGCAGATGGATGGTTTTTGCAAGAACAGCACGGCAGCCACCGTCAATTCAAGCATCCGACTAAAAAAGGCAGGGTTACGTTAAGAGGAAAAGACAACAGCGTATTATCTCAATTTGAATTGAATAGCATTTTTAAACAAACAGGTTGGAAAAAATAACCGATTTTTAATAAAATAATAAAATTATGGTAAAAAAAATTAAAGTATTAGTAGAATGGTGCGGAAAAAATTTTGGGGCTGCCAGCGAGGAAGTGTTAGGCTGTGTGGCAACAGGGGATTCTGTTGAAGATATAAAAGATGGTTACACATCAGCATTAGAATTACATTTTAAAGGTATGAAAGAAGACGGCGACGAAGTTCCTGAAAATTATGAGTTAGAATTTGAATTAACAACGCAAGCGCTGTTGCGCTCGTTAGACGGCAGAACTACGTTAAAAGCAATACATCGAGCGACAGGTATAAATGAAAATTTATTAAGTCATTATTATACAGGGCGCAAAAAGGCACGATTACAACAGCATACGCGCATAATTAATGGAATACATGAAATAGCGAAAGAATTGTTTTCAATAGTTTAATTATTTTTTTGACGAATATATTTGCGCTCGTTTAATACGGGCGTATTTTTTTAACCATGCGACTGAAAAACAAAAATAAAAAAACGCAATTACATGAAAATTGCGTTTAAATATTTTGATGTGAAATACAATTATTATTTAATGTAAGTTCTTTTTCTTTGCTGATTATTGTTGCTGTTACCGTTATTATTGTTATTATTATTGTTGTTGTAATTGCTGTAACTGTGATTACTACTGTGATTATTATTATTTCTGTTGTTGCTGTAATTAGAGTTTGTTTTTTTGTAGTTGCTGTTATTATTGTTGCTACTGTTGTTGTTACCGCTGCTACCGCCGACTCTCTTGTAATTGTTGTTATTGTTATTACTTCTGCCGTTACCGTTGTTATTATTATTTCTTCTTTGCTGTGTATTTGTATCGGTTTTCACAAGCACTTGCGTAGTGATTTTTCCGCTGCAAAGTTTTGTATCTTTATCAAGATTTATTGCGCCGCCCGAAAGAAGATACAAGTCTTTAATTATTACTTCATCTTTAACGCTGTCTTTATTCCAAGCGATGTACGATTTTTTTATTTGATTTGCTATTTGTATAATCATACATTGTTTTTTTTCGCCTTCTTCAAGTTTTTTTACGTAATTAATCATATCCAATATGTATCGTCCGTAGTACGGCACGTTTAGAGGATTAGCCCTGTATTGAAGTTTTTTCGGCTTATCTTGTAAAACAGATTTTTCGAGAATAGGGTAGGGCGAATCAATATCAATCTGAAAATCAGAAATAACTTGAATGTGATCCCATAGTTTATGTCTGAAATCATTAACATCCCGCAAATGAGGATTAAGATTTCCCATAACAGATATTACTGCTCTGATTTGTCGGTTGCGATCTTCTTTGCTTGGCAAGACTCTTACCCATTCAACCATTTTATGTATATTACGACCATATTCTGGTAGTTG
Organism: Prevotellaceae bacterium; assembly: GCA_031289385.1. Lineage (GTDB taxonomy): Bacteria > Bacteroidota > Bacteroidia > Bacteroidales > UBA932 > JAIRKV01. The sequence continues at coordinate 5,000 of JAITPP010000311.1, forward strand.
TAGTTTTTTTCGTTGTGTATTATAATCCATATTTAGGTAAAATTAAGTTGCAAAGGTAGAAAAAATTTTGCATTAAACAAATAAATTAGTTGTAAGTTGTTAGTCGTAAGTCGTAAGTTGTAAGTTGTAAGTTGATTATGAATTTTGTTTAGTTGTTTAATTGTTGATTTGCTTATTTGTTTTTTGTTGATTTGCTTATTTGTTTTTTGTTGATTTGCTTATTTGTTTTTTGTTGATTTGTTTTTTGTTGATTTGGAAAAAGCACGCAGATGATACAGATTTACGCAGATTTTTTTAATCTTTATAACTTTAAAAACTTGATAACTTTAAAAACTTTATAACTTTAAAAACTTGACAAACTTCTAAAAACCGACTTACGACTTACAACTTACAACTTACGACTTATGGACTTATCAATTGAAATAATATTTCATTTTGCCAGCCTTTTGTTGTTTTTATCCATTGTTTTTTTGTTCCTGCAATTTCAAAACCTACATTTTTAAGCATGTTTATACTTTTAATATTATTTTCGTCAACATTGCAATAAATTTGATGAAGTTGCAAAATATTAAAGCAATAATCAATTATCAAATTCAGCGAAGATGTAGCAAAGCCTTGCCTGCGATTGGTTTCTGCATAAATGAGAACTCCAAATGCAATACGCGAGTGCATCGGCTCGAAGTCAAACAAATCTACAGTTCCCGTTGCGCGATTATTTTTTTTATCTTCAATTATCAATCGTAATTGCCCTGTTTCGAAAATACTTTTGTGCGAATTTTCGAGATATTGTTTAAGAACATAACGCGAATACGGAGTAATGGTATTGCTTACATTCCAGATATTTGTGTCGTTTTCCCAAGCGTAAAGCAAGTCTAAATCTTCGGGCTCAAGCGGGCGCAAACGGATATTTTCGTTTTCTAAAAACATTTTTTTAAAATCTTTACTTCATCAACTTTTTTATAGACGATGCCAATCGTTTAACGCCTTCGGTATTCATTTCTTCCGACATGTACGAAAAGTTTATTCGCATTGTATTTTTTCCAGAGCCATCGCAGAAAAACGAATTGCCAAGCACAAATGCCACGTTTTCTTTTATCGCAATATCAAACAAATCTTTGGCATCCATATAATCGGGCAGCGTGATAAACAAAAACAATCCGCCTTCGGGACGTGTCCATTTCACGCCTTCGGGCATATATTTTTCAAATGCGGCAATCATTCCATCGCGTTTGCGGCGGTAGGCATCGGTTATTTTCGGAAGATTTTGGTCGAGATAACCTTTTTCTATAAATTTTGCTGCAATTTTTTGGTCAAGAACAGGCGAGCATAAATCAACTGATTGCTTTGCCGTTACAATTTTATCAATTATTGTTTCGTGAGCAATAACCCAGCCTATACGAAATCCGGGAACAAAAATTTTTGAAAATGTACCGAGCAAAATAACTCGTCCCGATTTGTCCATCTCGAACATGGTTTTTATATGTTCGCCTTCAAATCTGACTTCGCGATACGGGCTGTCTTCGATAACTAAAACATCATATT
>JAITPP010000324.1 GCA_031289385.1 Prevotellaceae bacterium
AAAAAAATCCCGTTAGGGATTATCGCTCGGTAGAAACAATGAACGCCACGCCAACATTGCAGTCCGTTAGGACTGCAACCAAAAGCAGAGGGTTGCAAACCTACGGCTTGCAATACGAATGGTGGCGCATTTTTCTACCGTGCGATGCAAACCTGACGGCTTGCTATTTTGAAAACAATCTTTTATAGTTTATTTATTTTTTGTTACTAAATACGGAATACAGAATACAGAATACAGAATACTAAATACGGAATACAGAATACAGAATACAAAAAACAACAATAATAATAGTAATAACAAATAATAAATTAAAACATGAAACAAACATCACAAACTATTTCTCCCGTCGAAGCCAAAGGCTTCTACAAATTATCATGGCTCGAACGTATCGCCTTTGGGTCAGGCGATTTAGCCCAAAATCTCATATACCAAACAGTTACAACCTATCTGCTGTTTTTCTATACCAATGTATATGGTTTGAATCCGGCAATTGCTGCAACAATGTTTCTTGGCGTTAGAATTATCGACGCTATTTGGGATCCTATTGTAGGCGCACTTATTGATAAAAACACAACACGCTTTGGAAAATATCGCGGTTGGATGTTAATAATGGCTGCACCTTTAACCGTTCTTATGATTGCCTGCTTTATTGTTCCCGATTTTGGCGAAACAGGCAAAGTTATTTACGCCTGCGTTACATACGTTTTATTGTCGGTGATTTATACCACCGTTAATGTTCCGTATGGTGCGCTTAACGCTGCACTCACTCGCGATCAGCACGAAGTTACCGTACTCACAACAACACGAATGTGGCTTGTTAATGTTGCACAAGTTGCTATTACATACGGGCTTCCAAGTATTGTGATACTTATGGCAGGTACAATGAAGTCGCCCGAATCAAGCAACGCATGGCTTATTGCTATTGTGATTTACGGAATAATAGGATTTGGAGCTCTTATGTTCTCATTTGCAAAAACAAAAGAACGTGTAGTCATGTCGAAAGAAGACCAGAAAAAAGTGAAATTCTCCGATCTTTTCACCGAAGTTGTTCGCAACCGCCCGCTACGCATTATTTCGTTTATGTTTATCACTGCATTTGCAATAATGGCTATTACAAATTCTGCCGGCACTTACTTTGTAACATATAATCTCGGACGCGAAGATCTTGTTGGCGCATTTATGGTAATTTCGGCTTTGCCTGCTTTGGTTATTCTGCCATTCATGCCGCTGTTGCGCAGAAAATTAGGAAAAAAAGGATTGCTGTATCTGTCGCTTGCAATATCATTTATAGGCTTTGCAGGATTATTCCTTATTCCTGCAAACAATATTGTTGCTATTTTTGGTTTCCAATTTATTCGCTCAATAGGATTTGGCGTAGTTGGAGCATTTATATGGTCACTTATTCCCGAAGCCATAACTTACGGCGAATGGCAAAGCGGCAAACGAATTTCGGGCATCGCCAACGCATTAATAGGCTTTTTCTTCAAATTCGGACTTGCGCTCGGCGGTTTTGTTCCGGGCATTGTGCTGTCAATAACAGGTTTCAACGCCGATATTCCCGTACAAGATACTTCGGCATTGTTTGGAATAAAATTGCTTTTGGCTGCTTTACCTGCAATTCTCGTAGTTGTGCTTGCTCTTGTTGTTTGGCGTTATAATCTTACAGATAATCAACTTATTGAATACAGCAAAGAAATTGAAAACAGAAATAAAAATTAAAATAAAAATAATCAAATATTCATTAATTAATAATTTAATATTTTTAATATGAGAAATTCAATCATTATTGTCATCTGCTGTATTTTATTATCAGCTTGCACAAAAACAAAATCAAACGAATCCACATTAAAGGATGCTTTAAATGGTAAGTTTTTAATAGGTACAGCAATAAATATTCCGCAAACATTCGGAATAGATACGCTTGGCGTGGAAATCGTGAAAAAACAATTCAACGCTATTGTTCCCGAAAATTGCATGAAAAGTATGTTTTTACAACCCGAAGAAGGTAACTTTTATTTCGACGAAGCCGACAAATACGTAGCCTTTGGCGAAACCAACAATTTATGGATAACAGGACATTGCCTTGTATGGCATTCGCAAGCGCCCGCTTGGTTTTTTATCGACGAAAACGGCAACGACGTTTCGCGCGAAGTTCTGATAGAACGTATGCGAAACCATATTACAACCGTTGTATCACGATATAAAGGCAGAATAAAAGGCTGGGATGTGGTGAACGAAGCCATAATGGACGACGGCTCGTGGCGTCAAAGCAAATTCTACCAAATAATAGGCGAAGATTTTATTCCGCTTGCATTTCAGTTTGCTCACGAAGCCGATCCCGATGCCGAACTTTATTACAACGACTATTCAACAGCCATTGCCGCTAAATGCGAAGGCATTGTTAATGTTGTGAAAACAATACAGGAAAAAAGTCTTAGAATTGACGCCGTTGGTATGCAAGGACATTTAACTATGGATTTTCCAGCCATCGAAGATTTTGAAAAAAGTTTACTCGCATTTTCAGCATTAGGAGTTAAAGTGATGATAACCGAACTCGATTTAACAGTCCTCCCCTCTCCTAACAATTTTGCAGGCGCAGATGTTTCGGCAAATTTCGATTTCAAAAAAGAACTAAATCCATATTCCGACGGTTTACCCGAAGATATTGAACTAAAACAGCAAAACCGTTATGCCGATTTTTTCAAACTGTTTTTGAAATATCAGGATAAAATAAGCCGAGTAACACTATGGGGAGTTACCGATAACGACTCGTGGCGCAACGACTGGCCTATTCCCGGGCGCACAGATTACGCATTGCTCTTCGATCGCAATTCTCAACCTAAGCCCATTGTAAACGAAATTATACAATTAGCAAAAGGCAAAGAATAATAAATGTTGAAAATGAAAAAAGTTATTGCCATATTATTATTGTATGTGATTTTCGCAGTTGGCGCACAAGGACAAAGCCAACAGCCGCGCCTTGCCAAACAAGGTACAGCCACGCAATTAATAGTTGATGGCAAACCTTTTTTGATGTTGGGTGGCGAGTTGGGAAATTCAACAGCATCGGCATTGACTGATTTGGATACGGTTTTTTCTACATTGCAACAAACAGGATTAAACACCGTGCTTGTCCCTGCATATTGGGAATTAATTGAGCCGACAGAAGAAAAATTTGATTTTACTTACATAGATGCAGCCATAAATAAAGCCCGCGCGTATGATTTAAAAATTGTAATGTTATGGTTTGGAGTATGGAAAAACAGTATGTCGTGTTATGCGCCGCTTTGGGTGAAGGAAAATTATAAAAAATATCCGCGTACAGTTACAAAAGCAGGACAGCCGCAAGAAATACTGACAGCATTTTCATCAAATAATCTCGAAGCCGATAAACACGCATTTGTCGCATTAATGCAACATATAGGCAAAATAGATGCCGCCGAGCAAACAGTAATTATGATGCAGGTAGAAAACGAAATAGGAATGATTCCCGATGCCCGCGATTATTGTAAAGAAGCCGACAAACTTTTTAATTCTGCCGTTCCAAAAGCATTTATTGATTACCTCACTTCTCACAAATCAACTTTGCAAAAATCATTGCTCGAACGATGGGCAGCCAACGGTTTTCGCACCAACGGCTCGTGGATAGACATTTTCGGCGAGGGATTGGAAACCGATGAACTGTTTACCGCTTGGAACTACGGCGTGTTTGTGGAAGAAATTGCCAAAGCAGGTAAAAAAGCATATTCGCTGCCTCTGTATCTCAATGCTGCGCTTAATAGTCGCAATCGCAAACCGGGAGAATATCCGAGTGGAGGGGCTTTGGCGCATTTGCTCGATGTGTGGCGTACCGCTGCGCCTTCCGTTGATTTTATTGCTCCCGATATATACGATACAGGTTTTGCCGAATGGTGCGCTCAATACCACACAGCAGGCAATCCGCTGTTTATTCCCGAAATTCGGTTTTCCGATACTAATGCGGCAAAAGTATTTTATGCTTTCGGCGAACACGACGCTATGGGTTTCAGTCCATTTTCGATAGAAGACATCAATAATCCGCAAGAATATCCATTGACAAAAAGTTATCGCATACTTCGGCAAATATTGCCATTATTAGCCGCTGCACAAGGTAAAGGCAACAGTTGCGGTTTTTGGTTTGATGCCACAAACAAAGAACGCACGGTAACGTTGGGCAATTATCGCCTTACAGGACGACACGTTTATTCGTATGGTTGGACTTCGCAATCAACTGACGGAAGTCCGTTTCCCGAAGTCGGCGCATTGGTAATAAAACTTTCCGACAATGAATTTTTGGTAGCAGGCACAGGCGTAGCAGTAACTTTCGCCAACGCTCTCGATAACGGAATGGTTACAGGTATTGCTTCAATTGACAAAGTGCTGTTTGAAGACGGAAAAATGATACCGAAATGCCGTATGAACGGCGACCAAAGCCATCAAGGACGACATTTGCGAATTGAAGTAGGCGATTGGAATATTCAACACATTAAACTATATAATTACAAATAACAATTAAAAAACAAGAAGTTAGAGAAGTTAAAAGAAGTTAGAGAAGTTAAAATGCAACAAATAATAAATAGTAAATAGTAAATAATAAATAATAAATTTTAAAAGATATGAAAGCACGATATTTATTCCCAAACGATTACATGGCAGACCCTGCCGTACACATTTTTAATGGAAAACTGTATATTTATCCTTCGCACGACCGCGAAAGTGGAATCCCCGAAAACGATAATGGCGACCATTTTGATATGAAAGACTATCACGTTCTTTCGATGAACGACATCGATAGCGATGTTATTGACCACGGCGTAGTTCTCGACGTAAAAGATATTCCGTGGGCTGGACGACAATTGTGGGACAGCGATGTAGCATTCAAAAACGGAAAATATTATTTATACTTTTCGATGAAAGATAAAAACGATATTTTCCATATTGGCGTTGCTGTTGCCGATAAACCCGAAGGACCTTTTATTCCTCAACCCGACCCTATTCGCGGAAGTTACAGTATCGACCCGTGCGTATTTGAAGATAACGGCGAATTTTATATGTATTTCGGCGGTTTGTGGGGCGGACAACTTCAACGCTATCGCGACAACAAAGCCCTCGAAAGCGCAGCGTTTCCCGCCGATAACGAACCAACAATACCATCGCGCGTAGTTCGTTTAAGCAACGATATGCTGCAATTTGCCGAAGAGCCGCGTCCGTTGGTTATTCTCGACGAGCATGGCAATCCGCTGACGAACGCCGACAACGAACGCCGCTTTTTTGAAGCCTCGTGGATGCACAAATACAAAGGAAAATATTACTTTTCGTATTCAACAGGCGATACTCACAAACTGTGTTATGCAACAAGCGATAATCCATACGGACCATTTACTTACAAAGGTGTAATATTAACTCCCGTAATCGGTTGGACAACTCATCACGCTATAATAGAATGGAAAGGAAAATGGTATCTTTTTCATCACGATTGTGTGCCGTCGAACGGGCTTACATGGCTGCGCAGCCTGAAATTGACAGAATTGCAATATAACGACGATGATACTATCAAAACAATAGAAGGAACAGAAAATTAACAAATGTACATTTTTACATTTGTACATTTATAAATTTATAATACTGTAAATAAGAAAGTTATGAAAAAATATTATTTGATTGTCATGGCAGCTATCGCAACAGGATTTTTGCTGAACAGTTGCAGCCAAAAAGACGGACAATTTTCGTCAAACAACAATCTTGCACTTAACGATTCTTCATATTTTGAAACACGAGGATTAAATTATTTTGTGTTCAGCAATCTGTACGATGCCGCTTTTGACGATTCGAAAATCAGCGCAGTAGAAATCATTCATCACGGCATTCGCACGGCAACCAACGGCGATGTAAGAATGAATCCTACGCCGGGGCAATGGGATTTGCTCCCAAAATATATTGATAGAATAATCGACAAAGAAAACAAGCGTATAGATGTGAAATTAAGTTATACAAAGTATGAATTTGATTACACGTTGAGCGGAGAAGCAAAAGACGGTGGTTTTTATTTGAGCGTGAGCGTAGAAAAACCAATTCCCGATGCTTTGAACGGCGTTGCCGGATTGAATTTGGAATTTATGCCGCCTTGTTTGTTCGGCAATGCGTATGCTATGGACGGGCAAAACGGACTTTTTCCAACTTCGCCTGCCGACAATATGACAACCATCAACGGACAGGTTGAGCCGTTACCCATTGTTAAAGGTAAAAAAATAGAAATTGCTCCCGATGATCCGATGAAACATATTACCATTAGCACCACAGGCGACTACGAAATTATGTTGTTCGACGGGCGCAACAAGCAGCAAAACGGTAACTTTGTGGTACGCACTTTGCTGCCCGCAGGCAAAACAGGCAAAATTGTTGAATGGTTTATTACAGCCGAAACAAAATCCGATTGGATACGCCAACCGGTAATTGCTCATTCGCAGGTTGGCTATCATCCTTTGCAAAACAAAATGGCTGTTATAGAATTAGATAAAAATGACAAACCGCTTTCGTCAGTTTCGCTGTTAAAAGTGAATAACGACGGCAGCACAACCGATGTATTGTCGGCAACGCCAAAAGAATGGGGAATTTATACAAGATACAATTATCTTCAATTCGATTTTTCGTCGGTAACAGAATCAGGTATTTATGTGCTTGAATACGGTAAACAACGCACCGCGCCATTTCCTATTGCCAATAATGTTTTCGAAAAAACATGGTATCCTACTTTGGGTATATTTTTACCTGTGCAAATGGATCATGTGTTTGTTCGTGAAGCATATCGCGTTTGGCACGGCGCATCACATTTGGACGATGCTTTGCAAGCTCCGGTAAATTACGCACATTGGGATGGTTGGCGTCAGGGAGCTACCACAGGCAACAAATATAAACCTTTGGAACATATTCCCGGACTAAATGTGGGCGGATGGTTTGATGCCGGCGATTTTGATATTCAAACAAACTCTCAACAATTTGTTGTTCAAAGTCTGTCTATGCTTTGGGAAAATTTTGCTCCTAAATATGACGAAACAACCGTAAATCAGAAAACCCGCTATGTTGATATTCACGTTCCCGACGGACAGCCCGATGTATTGCAGCAAATAGAACACGGCACATTACAATTGGTTGCACAAATAAAATCTATCGGTTACGCCATTATGGGAATCAACGAATCGCATCTGTATCAATATCGTCATTTGGGCGATGCTCTTACTAAAACCGATAATTTGATTTATAATCCGAGTTTGGACTCGCTGCAAGTACAAGGAAACACAAGCGGTACACTCGACGA
>JAITPP010000344.1 GCA_031289385.1 Prevotellaceae bacterium
ATAATAACGTTTGTAGCCTTTGCATTTTGCGAGGCTTGGTGGCATGTTTATTCGTTTGTTTTATGTGTAGGATTGTCGCGTTTATTATTATTAACTTGCGATGACGATGGCGATAATGCCTTGAAACTTTTGAAAGAGTATATAAAAAGCCTGCATAAACTAATTATGGGTAGTTCAGATTGTAAAAAATCAAGAGAACTTACCGACACCGCATTTATTGATACTATAATGCGCGCCATAGAATTAGAAGGTTTGGTAAAGAGTTCGAGGTGTGCGGAACTTATGGAAGTGGAAGATGATAACAACCAATTTATGTGGAAATCCATACTCCCGACGAATAATACTTTGCCATCTTTTTGGCGTGAGTTAGAAGACGTTTCGTCAGAGCCGTGTAGGAGTACGGCTGCTTTTTTGGAGTTATTATTAGAAAAGTTACCTCATAAGGAATTCCAATGGCAGGGATTAACCATCCTGTTTCGGGATAATAAACTGTACTTCTATATCTCAGGTGAAGTTGCTTTAAGTGATTTGCAAAATCTGTGCGAATTTTATCAACATCACTAATGTTTTCAACACAAAGTGTTATTTCAGCGAAAAAGTCCATAATGATAAAAATTAAAGTTTAACAGCGCAAATTTAACATTTTCCCACAAAGTATGCGTAAGTACTCGCTAAGGCTTACATCCGGTTCGAGTCAGGAGTGGGAGCAAAAAACAAAAAAAATACTAATGGAATATTACGGCAAAATAGTATGTGTAAGCATTAACGACCTTACGGCGGACGATGAAAATTCGCCGGCGGTGATGTCGCGCAAGTATTATGATGCGCTTGTTATGCGTAAAAAAATAAATGTCATTAATAGTGGTAGAGGCGTTGGTAATTATGCTAAAATTAACTACGATTCGCTGCCGCAGAAGTATAAGGATGCTTTTGTGGCAAAATATGGCGGCAGCCCTCGCGAACTCTTGGCGGAACAACAAGAACAAAATATATTTAAAATGGATGACAAAGCACAAAAATTTTACTTTGAAAAGCGGTTGAAAAATGGCGAAAGTATTCCCGATAAACATCAAGAGGAATATACCGTTAATGCGTCGGTGCTGAATGTGCTGCTTGGCGACTACATAGAACAGCAACGCTTGCGCAACGCTCTGAATAACGGCACACGTATAAACTTTGAGAGCATTTTTGCAAAATCGGAAAAGTTGCGCAACATACACCACCATACGCTGCCTACTAACCTCGCACGGCTGCGCTCGAAAATGCTTGAATACCGCGATAAGGGTTACGAATGTCTTATATCGGGCAAATTTGCAAATATTAATACAATTAAAATTACCAAAGAGGCTGGTAAGCAAATAATAGCGTTGAAACGCAGTAAAGTGCCTGTTTACAACAACGAACAAATTTTTACGGAATACAATCGCATTGCCGCAAGCAAGGGCTGGAAGCCGCTAAAAAGCACAACAACGCTCGTGTCGTTTTTGGAAGAGCCGCAAAACAAGATAAAATGGGCAGATGCCGTGTATGGTGAAATGTATGCAAAGCAAATTTATCAACGCAAGCACAAAACCGAAATGCCAACCATGCGCGATGCTTTGTGGTATGGCGACGGAACAAAACTGAACTTATATTATAAAGAATATGCCGACGGCAAACTGCAAGTGAAAACATTGCAGGTGTACGAGGTAATGGATGCCTTCAGCGAGCTGCTGCTTGGTTATCATATCAGCAAAACGGAAGATTACAAAGCGCAATATTATGCTTACCGAATGGCTATTGAACGGGCAAAACACAAACCTTTTGAGTTGGTACACGATAATCAGGGAGGACATAAAAAACTTGATTCGCAGCAGTTTTTTGATAAAATATGTCGTTTTCATCGCCCAACCGCGCCACATTCGGGGCAAAGCAAGACGATAGAATTGGCGTTCGGGCGTTTTCAGGCGCAAGTGCTGCATCGGAATTGGCGATTTACAGGGCAAAATATAACGGCAAAAAAAACAAGCAGCAAGCAAAATATAGAATTTATTGCGGCAAATACCGAAAATCTATATACATACTCCGAACTGTTGCAAGCCTACGCCGCCGCTCGCGAAACATGGAACGCAATGCCGCACTTCGGGACAGGGATAGCAAAATATCTTATGTACGAAAATTCAATAAATGCAGAAACGCAGTCGGTTAGCGAAATTGATATGATAGATATGTTTTGGTTGGTTACCGAAAAGCCAAGTAAGTTTACGTGCGACGGCATAAAAATCACAATAGACAAAAAAGAATATACCTACGAGCCGCTTAATGCTGCGGGTATGCCCGATATGGATTTCAGAAAAAAACATACAGGAAGCGAATTTTTTGTTAAGTATGACCCCTGCGATATGACATCTGTTTGGCTATGCACGATGGACAAAAACGGATTGCGCAACGTTGTGCAGGCAAAGCCTTATCTTACCGTTCACCGCGCAATACAGGAACAGGTAGTCGGCGATATGGAATTTATACGCCAAATGGACATTATCAACAAAAAAGAGCGAATAAAAAGGCAAATAGAGAATACGATTCTTGAAATTGAACACGGCGTTGCTCCCGAACAGCACGGCTTGAACACGCCGCGATTGACAGGCATTTCACTTGCCGAAATGGAAAGGTTGAGCGATGAAATATCTAATGAAAACGAGGTTTGCGAAGTGGTGAGCGTTGGCGAATATCATAAAAAAATATCGAATATGGAATACGATGCGCTTGATATACTTAGAAAGTCGTAAAGATAGTGGTTAATGGTTAATGATTAATGATAAACATAACACCGGCATCATGCCGTTGAAAATTAAAAAAAATAAAGAAATGAAACAATTAACAGTACAAGAAAAAAAGGCAATTCAACAGAAATTGCAGGATTATGTAAGTAAATATCCAAGTCAGAACCGCGCGGCTCAAAGTTTGAAAGGCACGAGCGGCGGAACGGTAAATTCAATTTTGCAAGGCAAATTTGAAAACATCAGCGATGAAATGTTTGGTAACATATTATCGCAAATAAGCAGCGGCGGCGGCATCAGGCTTAAAGACTGGGTGCTTTGCGAAACAAAACTGTACAAAGAAGTGTTTTTAACGGCTGATTTTGTGCGCGAACTGAACGAGGTTTCGTGGTATGTATCGGCGGCAGGCAGCGGAAAAACGGCGGCGGCAATGGCATATATTTCGCAAAATAAAAATGCGTTTTTAGTGTCGTGCAGCGAGGATATGACTAAGCGCGTATTCATTAACGAAATGGCTCAATGTTTAGGTTTGAAAACCGACGGCGTAAATACCGTTACGGCAAAAGACATGATTGCAAAAGCCTTGCTGACACTGGAAAATCCTGTGTTTATAATTGATGAAGCCGACAAACTGCGCGATTCGATATTCCTTGCAATGATTGATTTATACAATAAAGTGCAGCAACGTAGTGGCATCTTGTTTTTATCGACATCGGCGGTGAAACGCAGACTTGAACGCGGCAAAAGGCTTGAAAAATGCGGATTTGAGGAATTTGTGAGCCGCATAGGGCAAAAAATGGAATTGCTAAGCAAAAACGATGATTTTGAGGTTGAAGCGATATGTCGCGCAAACGGCATTAGCGAAAAAGCGGAAATAGAAAAAGTTACCGAAGATGCGCGTTATTACGGATTTGACTTGCGCCGTGTTCGCCGCGCAATAAAGTTGCTGAGATATATAAAATCAAAAAGCAAATAAATTGAGATTTGAAAAGCATTTGAAAGGTATTTGAGAGCATGAAAAACGCTGAAAAAACAGATAATAAAAGGAAGTTGAAAAGGGCTTATTCGCCGTCTGAAATTTTGAAAATGAAAAAGAAAGTGATTTCATTAGGCAGAGATTTTGATGCTGCTTTTGGGGCTATTGAAAAAACAGGCGTTGTGTTTATATGGGCAAATTCGGGCAATGGCAAATCATCGTTTGTAATGCAGTTTTGCAAGGCTCTATGTAAGTTTGGCAATGTTGTTTACAACAGTTTGGAGGAGGGCGTTAGTTTGACGATGCAGAACACTCTCAAGCGTTTTGGAATGAGAGAATGTAACCGTCTGTTTTTACTGATAGATGGCGAAAATAAAGAGGATTTAAGCGAACGTCTTTTGCGGCATAAAAGCGCAGATTTTGTTGTAATCGACAGTTTTCAATATTTTCAGATGAGTTACATTCAATATCTAAAATTCAAAGAACTGCACAGCGATAAGATGCTGATATTCGTAAGCCATGCAGATGGTAAATCGCCCGCCGGACGCGCTGCAAAAAGCGTAATGTTTGATGCAACTTTAAAGATATGGATTGAAGGTTACAGAGCGTTTAGCAAGGGCAGATTTATAGGTGAAAAAGGATATTATGATATATGGTACGCACAGGCGAAAAAATATTGGGGAGAATCATAATAAATAATGGTTAATGGTTAATGATTAATGATTAATGTAGGAATGTAGAAATTAAGTAACACAGGCATCATGCCGTTGAAAATTAAAAAATAAAGATTATGAAAAAGATAAAGACATTTTCGAGGTTTTACGCGCTGCTTAATCAGTTGGCAGGCGCAGACAAAGAGCAACTTGTGTACGAATTTACAAGCGGGCGCACAAGCTCGTTGCGCGAAATGACACAAGCCGAATATAACGAAATGTGCGATAAACTGCAAGGCTGCGAGCCGATAGATAACAAGGCTGCTTTGAGTAGATGCAGAAGCGAGGCGCTACGTGCGCTGTCGGAAATAGGAATAAGCAACGTTGGCAACGATTACAGCAAAGTTGATAATTTTTGTTTGCAACGTTCGGGACACAAAAAAGTGTTTTACAACTTCAACATTGATGAATTGAAGGCATTGCGCAAACAGGTAGAGGCTATAAAATTAAAAAGCAAAGCAAAAACGTGCAAGTCAGTGCCGATGCTGATAACGAGTACACAGATATATGCTTAGATTAATTGAGAATTGAAAAATAATGGTTAATGGTTAGTGATTAATGATTAATGGCGACCAGCGACTAAATACTAACGACTAAATACTAACGACTAAATACTAAATACGGAATTACTAAATACGGAATACTAAAATTATAAAATTATGAGTGGACACGAATTAACATTTACAAGAGTACCAACGCGCAACAGCAAAGGGCAATTTATGAAAGGTTGCACTTCTTTTGTCAAAGGAAAAACATGGGATGAATATATGCCTAAAAGTTCACAAGAACGTTGCGCCAAAGGCTGGGCAAATTTAAAAAAAAGAAAAGGAAATTTCGCGTTTGGTGGCTGGAATAAGCGCGCAGTGGTGGCGATAACAGAAGATGGTTTGTTTGTTGGCAGATTTGAAAGTGCAAAAGAAGCCTCAAGACAATCGGGCGTAAGAGTGGAGGAAATATACCTTGTTTGCTCGCCCAAAGTGGTTAAACGAAAAAAAATCAGCAAAAAACTAAATAAAACATACACAGTAACAACCGTGAGAAAATTTGCAGGCAAAACAACTGGTGGACGGCGTTTGCGATGGTTTTATGAAGATGATGATAAATGGATTGAATTTTTAAATAATAATGATTAAAGCGGTTAATGGTTAGTGATTAATGATTAATGGCGACCAGCGACTAAATACTAACGACTAAATACGGAATACTAACGACTAAATACTAAAAAAAAGAATATGAACGAAAAAAGAATCTACATAAGCGGCGCGATCAGCGGGCTTGAATACAAAGATGCAAAGTCGAAGTTCGACAGGGCTGAAATCTACCTTTTGACGAA
>JAITPP010000352.1 GCA_031289385.1 Prevotellaceae bacterium
AAGGATTTGAAGCGGTAGATGGAAGACCATATAATAAATTTTGCCAACCAATAAATTCCATTGATGGCGAAATGAAAACTATTTGGGAAAAATTTAAAAAATATTTTCAAAATAAATTACGGTAAATTAAAATAATAAAAATATAAATAATAACAAAAACAAAAAATATTATAATCAATAAAATACACCAATCAATCATTATTCAAATAACTGACTGATAATAAGTTCATTTTGCCGCGTTTGATATTAAAACCGCTTTATAATATCGTTCATATTAACATTATGTAAACAACTATTGATTGGCATTATATTTTTTTTATTAACTTTGCGCTTTGCTCGTAAACATAAAAAATAAAGTCATATAATAAATACAATGTCAAAAGTTATAGCAATAGCAAACCAAAAAGGCGGAGTAGGAAAAACTACTACAGCAGTTAATCTGGCAGCAAGTTTAGCGGTTTTAGAACATCGCGTTTTGTTGATAGATGCCGATCCTCAGGCTAACAGCACATCCACGCTGGGCTTTGAGTTGAACAACATTCAAAATTCAATTTACGAATGTCTGGTTGATAGAATTTCGCCACAAGATGCGATATTACATACCAAAATACAGGGTTTCGATTTGATACCTTCGCACATCGATTTGGTGGGCGCTGAAATAGAAATGGTTAAGATAGAAAATCGCGAACAAATTATGAAATCAATCATCAGCAATTTTACGGATGATTACGAATTTATAATTATAGATTGTTCGCCATCGCTGGGAATAATCACCGTAAACGCATTAACAGCCGCCGATTCGGTAATAATACCCGTACAATGCGAATATTACGCCCTCGAAGGCTTAGGAAAATTGCTGAATACAATAAAAATAATACAGAAAAATCTTAATCCCGAACTTATGATTGAAGGATTTTTGCTGACGATGTTTGATTCGCGCCTGCGCTTGTCAAATCAGGTTGTAGAAGAAGTTCGCACACATTTCAAAGATATGGTTTTCGATACCGTTATACAACGAAATGTGAAACTTGCCGAAGCCCCTTCGCACAATAAACCTGTGATTTTATACGATGCCGGTTCGAGCGGAGCCGCAAGTTATTTGAATCTTGCAAAAGAACTTATTCAGCGAATAAAACAACAACAGCAACAACAGCAACAGAATTAAAATAAACAAAACATAAACTTAAAACTCTGTTAAGGCAGAGAGAATGGTAAAAATAATTATGGCAAAAAAAGAATCAGCGCTTGGTAAAGGCTTGGGTGCGTTGCTTGGCGAAAATACGCAGCAAACACAGGAACAAATTATTGCTCAAGTAAGCAGAATATCCGAAATCGACATTAAACATATCGAAGTAAACCCGTATCAGCCGCGCATAAATTTTGACGAAGACGCGCTAAACGAATTAACCGAATCAATAAAAAAATACGGACTAATTCAACCGATAACAGTTCGTCAAATTGAAGAAAACAAATATCAGATAATAAGTGGAGAACGGCGTTTCAGAGCATCCAAAAAAGCAGAACTTAAAAGCATACCTGCATATATCAGAACTGCCGACGACGACGGAATGATTGAACTTGCACTGATAGAAAACATTCAGCGCGAGGATTTGGACGCAATTGAAGTAGCAACAAGTTTTAACCGATTAATTGAAGAATGTGCTCTTACTCAGGATGAGCTTGGCAATCGAGTAGGCAAAAAACGGGCAACGGTTACAAACTATTTGCGATTGCTTAAACTTCCTGCCGAAATACAATCGTACATTCGCAAAAAACAAATGTCGATGGGGCAAGCGCGAGCAATTCTTAATATCAAAGACACAAAACAACAAAATGCAATAGCAAAAAAAATTGTTGAAGAAAGTTGGAGTGTTCGTCAGGTTGAAAACGCAGTGCAAAAACTTACGCAACCCAAAACACCAAAAGTTACAGAAGAACAACCTATCGAAGAATTTCCCGAAAAATACTACAAACTTACCGATGCATTGAGAAAATATTTTAACAGCAATGTAAATATAAAACCCGACAAAAACGGAGGAGGACGCATAGTTATAACATTCGACAGCGAAGGAGAAATTGATAAACTGTTGGAAAAAATGGATGCGTGGATTTGGTAACGCATAACAAAAATTATTGTTTTTAAAGAAAAACAATAACAATGTTAAAGAACAAGAACAGATATAAATTATTCTGTTAAGTGATGAAAAAGAAATATTTATAAAAGATGACAAAAAAATCCCGTTAAGGATTATCGTTCGGTAGAAATTAAATACCACGCAACACAGCAGAACGAAGAAACCTAACGGCTTGCATTTTTGAAGAAAACAATCTTTTATTTTTATTTGTTTTTTGGTGATAAGTTTATATATTTAAAAATTAAATTTTGAGAAAGATTTTTATATACATATTTGTTTTTCTGATAACAGCAATACAGCCGAATGTATTATCCGCACAAGGCAAAAACTTTATTCGCGGGCTACAAGGCAAAGACTCATTATCGATGGGAAAAGTGTTGCTGGGAACAATAATTGTACCCGGTTACGGACAAGCATACAACCGCGATTATTGGAAAATTCCCGTTCTATACACAGGAATTGGCGGCGGAATTGCTTCGGGATTATATTTCAACTCGAAAATGAAAGATGCAACACACGCTCGCAACATGATTGAATACGCCCAATCGGCAGGACTTCCGCAAATTGTGTTGGACGATTACATACAAAGATATCAAAAAACCGCCGACAGATATGATACTTACAAACAAAACAGAAATTTATCGTACATCGGCGCAGGAATATTTTATTTTGCAGGCGCAATAGATGCAATATCATCATACAAAACAGATAAAATTAATCGCCCCATAATTCCGCAACGCGCAACATTATATTCGGCGTTGCTGCCGGGTTTGGGACAAGCATACAACGGCGATTATTGGAAAATACCTATAATTTACGGAGGGCTTGGATTTTGCGTATATTGGGTTGATCAGTGCAACAGCCAATACAGCCGCTACCGAACTGCTTACAATAAAAAATATGCCGTAGAAAGCGGAACAAGCACCGATTTGGATGAATTTGGCGGACGATATTCGTTATCAACATTAAAAAGTGCCCGCGATATTGCAAGACGAAACCGCGATTTAACAATATTGGCGACAGGATTGGTGTATATACTCAATGTAGTTGATGCAAACGTATTTGCGCATCTCAGTTACTTTGACATAAACGATGATCTTTCGCTGCGATGCGAGCCTACATTGTTCAACGAAGCATCGTTTGCATCGGGCGAAATAGAGCCATCGATAGGATTTAAATTAAAATTAAAATTTTAAAATATATAAAAAGATGAAAAAGATATTACTTATTTTTATTGCAAATGTTTTGTGTTTCAATATTTGGGCGCAACAAAACAACACCGTTGATGATGAAATCATAACCGATGAACCCGATTTTGAATACAGCAATACTATTGACAGTTTGCTTTCCGTTTTTTACCTGCAAAACGTTGATACCGTCAATTTTTTTAATGAAGATGAATATCTTCCATCGGCAGAACTTCCCGATTCGGTTTATATCAATCGCCTATCGAAAATAGCAAGCGTAGTACACCTTCCGTATAACGATATTGTGCGGCGAAGTATTGTTGTTTATACACAAAAATATCGAAAAAAAACAGAAGAAATATTAGCCCTTAGCGATTATTATTTTCCGATATTCGAAGAAATATTATATAGTTACGATTTGCCGCTTGAACTTAAAATGATGTCGGTAATAGAATCGGCGTTAAATCCGAAAGCGGTTTCGCGGGCAAAGGCTACCGGCGCATGGCAGTTTATGTTTAAAACGGCAAAATATTACGGATTAAATATAACATCGTTTGTTGATGAGCGTTGCGACCCTGTGGCATCGTGTCATGCAGCGGCAAAATATTTGAGCACAATGTATAAAATATTCGGCGATTGGACTTTGGCAATAGCATCATACAATTGCGGCGAAGGAAATGTGAAAAAAGCAATTCGCCGCGCAGGCGGAAAAACCGATTATTGGAGTATTTATCCTTATCTGCCGCGCGAAACACGAGGTTACGTTCCCTTATTTATAGCCGCAACTTATGCAATGACTTATTACAAAGAACACGGATTGAAAAGAGTGCCGCCCATAATGCCTATCGCCGTTGATACTTTTACGATAAATAAAATGCTGCACTTCGAGCAAATATCAAAAGTATTAGGACTTTCGATAGAAATAATTCGCAGTTTGAATCCGCAATATCATCGCGATATTATTCCGGGAAAAGAAAAACCTTACACTTTA
>JAITPP010000354.1 GCA_031289385.1 Prevotellaceae bacterium
CTTTTTGAGCGACAAAATTACAATCTTTGTAGCCGATTTCCAAATTTAAATTAAAATAAAATGAAAAAAAATATTTTTTTTGATGCTTTCGATAATGATATTCGTAACATTATCTTTGATTTAGGCGGAGTTATAATAAATGTTGATTATCATAAAACCGAAAATGCCTTCAAAAACTTAGGTATTTCGGAATTTGATAAAATATTTTCGCAAGTTCGGCAAAGTAAAATTGTTGATAGATTAGAAGTTGGCGACATTACTCCCGAAAAGTTCAGAGAAAGTTTGCGGCAAATGTGTGGCACATCTCTGACAGATGAAATAATTGATAACGCTTGGAACGCCATGATTTTGAACTTCCCCGACAACAGAATTGCAACACTCGAAAAATTACGGCAAAAATATAAAATATTTCTGCTCAGCAACACCAACAAAATTCATATCGACTATTGTATGAGTAATATAAATTTTGAAAAAATAAAATCAAAATTCGATAAAGTTTATCTTTCGCACGAAATACATTTACGCAAACCGAATACGGAAATTTACGAATTTGTGTTACACGATGCCCGATTGCAAGCATCGCAAACATTATTTATTGACGACACTCTGAAAAATGTTGAAGGCGCACAACTTGCAGGATTAAACGCTTATCATCTCACAACAGGCGAAACAATAGAAGATATTTTTACGGAAAATGGTTTATAATTTCGGCTAACACTTTTTTTGAAGTGCCATCCCGCCTTAAAAACGAAATTTGCGGACGTAGAGACGGATAATTATCCGTCTCCACAAAACGGCAAATGGCGGTTAATTTTTCTACATAGCGATAATCTCTACGGGATTTTTTTATCATCGATTATATTTTTTTTATTTTTCATTACTTAAACCAGCGAATAAGTCCTGCCCTTTGGGTAGTAATGGGAGAGTTTATTTCCGAAGGTTGCGGCTTTCGCCTTACCTGCGGTTATGAAAATGTTGCCCTTTCGGGCAGAGCCTGCATACAATTTATTTTGCAAAAAGAATAGCGATTCAAAAAAAGTTTTAGCCAAAATTTCATAAAATTTAAATTTTCCAAACTTTTTTTTACCTTTGCATTTATTCTATTTAATTGAAATGGTTACCAAAGAACAAAAAATAACGAATACCAGATTGCGAAGTTCATATTTATCGTCGGTTATAAGTATGTCGCTTGTGCTTTTTTTGCTTGGAGTTGCGGGGCTTTTCCTTATACACGCAAAACAAATTACGGATTATTTTCGCGACAGCATTAACATTGCCGTATATCTTAACGATGGTTTGAAAGAAAGCGATGTGTCGCAATTCCGCAAAAAACTTGATATTGCGCCATATACACGCGAAACCAAATATACTTCAAAAGACGATGCAGCAAAGAATTTTGAAAAAGATATGGGGAAAGATTTTATCTCATTTCTTGAAGGAAATCCTTTGCCCGAATCAATAGAAATTTGGGTAACGGCAGTTTACTCATCTGTTGATAGTTTAAGCGTTATACAGCAACAACTTGAACTGATGCCTGAGGTGCAATCGGTGAAATATGAAGAATCGGTTTTAAGTTTGGTGAACGCAAATATTCGCAATATAAATATGATTATGGCGATATTTATTTTATTGCTGCTGTTTGTGTCGATAGTGCTTATAAATCACACCATTCGCTTATCGGTTTATGCAAAACGTTTTGCAATTCACACAATGAAACTTGTAGGCGCAACGCAGGGATTTATAAGTAAACCGTTTCTACTGCAAAGCATTGTGCGAGGCATATTTTCGTCTCTCATTGCAATGACTATGTTGATAGGTGCAATTTCGGCATTGCAATCGTCGGAATTCGGCAGGCTGCTTGAATTTGCCGATATCGAAACCATACTTATTCTTATGCTCGAAATTTTGGTGCTGGGCATAGGTATTAATTTTGTTTCAACATATTTTGCGGTAAGAAAATATCTGCGAATTGATTTTGATAAACTATATTATTAACATAATTACATACTAAAACATTAAAATAAAATATATGGCAAAATTTAAAAAAGTGATTACCATAAAAGAAAATGCAGATAAAGATAAAGATTTTGCAATGCCAAAACAAAGTTACAAATTAATGGCAATCGGCTGTGCAATTATAGTTGTAGGATTTTTGCTGATGATTGGCGGCGGAAATGCCGACCCAACAATACACGATGCTGAGGAAATGTTTAGTTTTCGCCGCATAACACTTGCTCCGATAATAGTTGTAGCCGGATTTATTTTTGTAGGATATTCAATTATGCGCAAGCCCAAAGATAAAAAGAATAACGAATGAATTGGTTTGAAGCGTTTGTACTTGGTATCGTACAAGGCATTACCGAATTTCTACCTGTAAGCAGCAGCGGACATTTACAAATAGGTGCAAAATTATTCGGTATAAATGCCGAAAGCAACATCCCGTTTGCAATTGCCGTACACGCAGCAACAGTATTAAGCACAATAGTTGTTTTTTGGAGTGTTGTGATAAAATTATTTGCAGGCTTGTTCAAATTCAAATGGAATACAGAAACCGAATACGTTGCAAAACTTATTGTATCAATGATTCCCGTTGCAATTGTAGGAATATTTTTTAAAGATAAAGTTGAAGCAATTTTTGGCAGCGGACTTGTAATTGTCGGAATTTGCTTGTTTATCACCGCAATATTATTGACGTTTGCATATTATTCCAAACCTCGCAAAAAAGATAAAATTTCATTTTTCGATTCTCTGATAATCGGCATAGCACAAGCAATAGCGGTACTTCCGGGACTTTCGCGTTCGGGAAGCACAATAGCAACGGGCTTGCTTCTCGGAAATAAAAAAGAAAATATAGCGCAATTTTCGTTTCTCATGGTTTTAGTTCCTATAATTGGCGAGGCTTTGCTCGATTTATTCAAAGGCGGTTTTGCCGATAGCGCGTCAATTTCAAGCACGGCTTTGATTATAGGATTTTTAAGCGCATTTGTAGCAGGATTGCTTGCCTGCAAAATAATGATAAATATTGTAAAACGCGGAAAACTTATCTGGTTTGCCGTTTATTGCGCTGTTGCGGGGGTTGCGGCGATAATAATAAATTAAATTTGTTATTTTATCAAGTCTAAAATTTCAATTAAAAACATCCCAAAATTCAAATCAACAATATAAATACTTCCTGTATTGAAACTTATTCCCATTCCCATATTTCCATACATAAACGGCGCTGCGCCAATTTTAAATCCGCTCAACGACATACATTCGGCAGTCTGCCTTCTTCTCCTTTTATTTTTCGCGATGCGCCCGTAAAACCGCCAATACTTATTTTTGCATATTCGCCGCTTTTATTTTGATAGGAAATATACTGCATTGGCAGCAATGTTAATTTTTGTCCGTTTAGTTTAAAAGTTCTGCCTTTTTTGTTTTTATTCAAATCGCCAAAAATATATATCATATTTTCAGGATATAAGTCAAAATTACTTTCTATTGCCGAATCCGATAAACTGTAAATGCTAATCTGAACAACAGTTGTATCCGCATTTGAAATTACGTCATCAACAATAAAAGAATTTGCTCCGAAATTAGTTGCCGTGTCTTGAAAATCATTGAATAAATCAAACAATGTGTGTTTATTTGAATTTGTTGTATAACCTTTTAATATTGCTATTCGTTCAAATTCGACAATAATATTAAATTTATTATTGATATGGTTAAATGTTTTTGATTTTGTTTGGCTATTGTAATTACTGTTTTTTTCAAATACCTGAACGTTTTGCCCAAACGAATAAATATAAAGCAAACTAATGTTATGTTAAGTCTAAAATGTCAAAAATATAAGTTACAAATATTTTACAATCAATAAATTAAAAATTCTATTTCATTGTTAACTTAACACTAATACCGACTGATAATATTATTTTTTTTATATTAATAATTATTTAAGTATGATGAATACAAATTAATTATTCAAATATAGATAAAATTTTTATCAAATATATTTTTATTTATCAATATGCAGAATCATGTTATATCTAATATAATTGCATTTAACAATAAATCATAAATAATTATTTCTTTTAAATTAAATATTATTTGATTTTATTGTTTTTTGTTTTACAGATTCAAACATTAAAATACTTGCTGCCGCCGATACATTCAGTGAACCTATTTTTCCGCTAACAGGTATTTTCACTTGTTCGTCGCAAAGGCTAAGATTGGTATGTGAAATTCCTATATCTTCCGCTCCCATTATTATTGCGGTGGGTTTTACGTAATCTATATCGTAATATAATTTTTCGGCTTTTTCGGTTGCAGCAACAATTTGGAATCCTAACGATTTCAAATAAAAAATCGCCGTTTTCAAATTCGGAACTTTACTCACAGGAATCATATTCAACGCTCCGCAGGATGTTTTAATTGCATCGGCATTAATTGGTGCTGCTCCTTTTGCAGGCATAATCACAGCTTGCGCTCCCGCACATTCAGCCGAGCGTGCAATTGCTCCGAAATTTCGCACATCGGTTACTCCGTCAAGAATTATCACAAGCGGATTTTCTGTTGTGTTTATTATATTTTCTATTGTAGGCTCAAACTCAGCAAGTTCGATAATTGAACAAACGGCAACAACTCCCTGATGATTTTTTTGTGTAAATCTGTTCAGGCGTTCTATCGGCACCCATTGTATAACAATGTCGTTCTGTTTTGCCAACCGTGTTAATTGGTAAAACATTTCGCCTTCCGATTTTTGTTTCAGATATATTTTTTCAATTTTTTTACCTGTTTCAATCGCCTCAATCACAGGGCGAGTACCAAAAATTATATTTTCCATTTCGTTTTATTTTTAAAAGTTATCAAATCAATTAATAATTAATAATTATTATATTTTCAAATTAATCACATTCTCACATTATTCACATTCTCAAATTAATCACGTTTTC
>JAITPP010000028.1 GCA_031289385.1 Prevotellaceae bacterium
ATTTCCAATGCTACTTTTTTTGCTTACATTTTTCTATTTCTACCAAGCGATAATCCCTAATGGGATTTCTTTTGGCATCTTTTATAAGTTGTTTATTTTTCATTACTTAATAATCAATAATAAATAGTCAATAGTCAATAATAAATAATAAATAATCAATGGTTTAACTTCCTCTAACTTCTTTGTTCTTCCTTCAAAAAAATCTTTATGAACTTTAAAAACTTTATAACTTTAAAAACTTTATAACTTGACAAACTTTATGAACTTTATAAACTTTAAAAACTTTATAACTTTAAAAACTTTTTTGCTACCTTTGCGTTTGAAACATTATTGTGAATAATGTATTGTTAATGAAAAAACATAAACTTTAAAATAATTATAAAATGAAACTAACACTAACACAATTAATTTTATTAGGAGGAATTTTTATGCTGGGTGTTTCGTGCACCAAAAAAGCGGGGACAGATATTTCATATCCCGCAGCAGAAAAACAAAATGTCGCCGATGATTATTTCGGTGTAGAAATTGCCGACTCTTATCGTTGGCTCGAAGATGATACAACGCAAGCCGTTGCCGCGTGGGTAAAATCCGAAAACGAAATTACACAAAATTATCTTAACCAAATTCCATTTCGCGACAAACTCAAACAACGTCTTACGGATATTGTGAACTATGAAAAAATAGGTACTCCGTTTAAAAAACACGGTAAATATTATTTCTATAAAAACGACGGTTTGCAAAATCAAAGCGTTTTGTATGTTAAAGAAACTATCGACGGCGAGGCAAGCGTTTTGCTCGATCCCAACACATTGTCGGACGACGGCACGGTGGCGCTTTCGGGAATTTCGTTTTCAAACAACGGAAAATATCTTGCATATAAAATTTCGCGCAGCGGCTCTGACTGGAACGAAATTTTTGTTCTCGATTTAGAAACCCGACAACTCACCAACGACCATATACAATGGGCTAAATTTACAGGTGCAAGCTGGCAAGGCGATGGTTTTTATTACAGCGCGTACGATTCGCCCGACAAAGGCAAAGAATTTTCGAATGTAAACGAAAATCATAAAATATACTATCACAAACTTGGCGACAACCAAAGCAACGATAAACTTGCTTACAAAAATGCCGAATATCCTAAACGCTTTTACTCGGCATCGGTGAGCGACGACGAAAGATTTTTGTTTATTTCAGAAGCGGGCACAGGCAGAGGAAACCGTTTGTTTATGCAGGATTTGCGGAAACCAAATTCGCCCGTTGTTGAACTTGCAAGCGATTATGAATACGATTATGCGCCGCTGGAAGTTATTGATAACACAATTTATTTTATGACAAACTACAACGCGCCAAAATACAAACTTGCAAAAGCAGATATTAGTGCGCCCAAACTCGAAGCGTGGAAAGATGTTGTTCCCGAATCGGAAAATGTGCTGAGCGGCGTTGAATTTGTTGCAGGACAATTAATTCTCGTTTACGAACAAGATGTAGCGCGCCATGCTTATGTTTACTCGCTCGATGGCAATTTGAAACACGAAGTTGAATTGCCCACGCTTGGCTCTGTCGGTTTTAGCGGCGACAAAGATGATGACGAAATTTTTTACGCATTTTCATCGTTCACATTTCCAAACACAATATATAAATACGATATAGAAAACAATAAGTCGGAACTTTATATTGCTCCCAAAGTTCAATTTAATTCCGCCGATTTTATCACCGAACAGGTTTTTTATCCAAGCAAAGACGGCACAAAAATACCGATGTTTCTTACCTATAAAAAAGATTTGAAACTTGATGGCACAAATCCCGTGTATTTGTACGGATACGGCGGATTTAACGTAAGTCTTAATCCCGGATTTTCGACAATGCGAATTCCATTTTTAGAAAACGGCGGAATTTATGCGCAGGCTAATTTGCGCGGCGGCGGCGAATATGGCGAAGAATGGCATATTGCAGGAACAAAAATGCAAAAACAAAATGTGTTCGACGATTTTATTGCAGCAGCCGAATATCTTATCGAAAAAAAATATACCAACAGCAGCAAAATTGCAATAGCAGGCGGCTCAAACGGCGGATTGCTTGTCGGCGCATGTGTAAATCAGCGTCCCGAATTGTTTCGTGTAGCCTTGCCTCAGGTTGGAGTTATGGATATGTTGCGTTATCATAAATTTACAATAGGATGGAATTGGGCAAGCGACTACGGCACAAGCGATGACGACAAAGAAATGTTTGAATATCTTTACGCCTATTCGCCTTTGCACAATATCAAAAACGACGGAACGCCTTACCCCGCAATACTTATAACCACCGCCGATCACGACGATCGGGTTGTACCTGCACATTCGTTTAAATATGCCGCAACATTACAGGCTGCCAACACAAGCGATGCTCCAAAACTTATTCGCATAGAAACCGAAGCAGGACACGGCGCAGGAAAACCCATAAGCAAAACATTGCAAGAGCAAGCCGATTTGTACTCATTTGTGATGTATAATTTAGATATGAAACCGAAATTTTAATAAAATATTTACTGATATTTATCGCCCGATTGCTGAACAATGGCAATCGGGCTTTTTTTGTTGGAAAAATAGGGAATTCTGTAAAAATGTGTGTGGCTCTTGTTTTTGCAGAAATGATACAAGCATTATTTAAATTGACGGCGGTTTTGTGTCAATCAAACAAAAAAAGAGGCGCTAACAAAAACGCCTCTTCCATTCATTACTACTAACCTTAAAATATAAAAAATCGTATTGAAAAACGATTGTTTTTTATGCTTTTCTATTTTTCTTTGGCAACTGTTGTTTTTACTTCTTTTACTTCTGTTTCGGTTGTTTCTTTTCCCAGATAACTTGGGAGTTCCATGCCTGCCATTTTAAATAAATCGTTTAGCGGAGGCACGGCGTTCATCAGTCCTGAAATGAAGTTTGCGGTTGCTGTTTTTTCGCCTTTTGCATTGTTGTCCCACACGGTTATTTTATCTATTTTGATATTTTTAATTGCCTCAACCTGTGTTTTTATAAGTTCGGGAAGTTTTTCGGCAATCAGGTAGGTAACGGCATTTTTAGAGTCGCCGCCGGCAGAAATAACCAATTGTTTATATCCTTCGGCTTGTTTCGACAGTATTTCGTAAATACCTTTTCCTTCGGCTTCCATTTTAACAAAAATAGCATCTGCTTCGCCTTTTGCTTTTCGGCGAAATGTTTCGGCTTCGGCTTCGGCATCGATAATTGCTTTTTCTTTGTCGATTTCGGCACTTACTATTATATTTGCCTGTTGCGTGGCTTTTTCTCTTTCGGCGCGCGAAATTTCGGCTAAGCGTTCGGCTGTGTATGCTTGTTCCAACGCTTTTGCCTGTTGCACTTTTTCTGCCGATACGGCTTTTTTCGTAGCCTCAGCCTCGCGTTCGCGACGTTCGGCATCTGAGTTGGCTATTATTATTTTCGATTGATTTTCTCCCGATACGGCTGTGGCGTTTGCTTCGGCTGTGCGAATACGTGTATCTCTAATTGTTTCGGCTATGCGAATGTCTTTATCGCGGTTTGCTTCGGCTTTACCTATTTCGCCAAATCGTTCTTGTTCGGCAACGCTCTTTTTTGCTTCGTTTATTGCTTTTGCTGCGGCTTCTTTTCCCAATGCTTCTATATATCCCGATTCATCGCGAATATCGGTAACGTTTACGTTGATAAGTTTCAAGCCTATTTTTCGCATTTCCTGTTCAACGTTTTGGCTTACGTATATCAAAAATTTATCTCTGTCGGAGTTAATTTCTTCAATGTCCATTGTGGCGATAACCAAACGTAATTGTCCGAAAAGAATGTCTTTTGCTATTTCCTGAATTTTCTCCATAGGCAATCCCAGCAAGCGTTCTGCCGCATTAGTCATGTTTTCGGGCTCGGTAGAAATTCCTACGGTAAATCGGCAAGGCACGTCTATGCGGATGTTTTGTTTACTCAACGCATTTGTAAGATTACATTCTATCGAAACGGGCGTTAAATCTAAAAAGGCATAGCTTTGAAATACAGGCCAAATAAAAGCCGCACCTCCGTGAATACATCTTGCCGAGCTGTGTCCTCCGCTTTTATTGCGTCCTGTTCTTCCGTAAACAACCAATATTTTGTCGGACGGACAACGTTTGTATCGGCTGAGTATTGATGCGAATGTGATAAAAAAAATCGCAACAATAATGATTATTAATAATCCTGCTTCCATTTCCATGATATTATAATTTTAATGTTAATATTATATTTTTTCTACTAAAAGAATATTTTCGTCGATAACTTTTATGATTTTCACAATATTTCCTGTTTTCAGCGCATCTCCTGTGGTTACGGCATCGTACTCTCTTATGCTTTTTTGCACGCTCACCTGTATTTTTCCCATGCCTTCTTCGTGAGCGGGAATGGGTAAATAAACCGTTGCCGTAAGTCCTATTGTTTGTTTGGCATAGATGTTTCCATCCTGTGTCATTCTGCTTAATGCGTAAAAAATAAGCATAACTCCGCCAACAATAAATACGCCGATTATAGTTGATAATACAACCAATCCAAACTGACTTGTAATAGACTTATAAAAAAGGATATACGCCCAACTGAATCCTAAAAAGAAATTAATAAAATTTCGGAATGTGAACAACTGAAACGGCATATCGTAATCTCCGCTCATTGAAGTGTCTGCAACATCTCCCGAAAAATCAGCGTGCGAATCCATTCCAATAAACGTCATTATCATTTGGATAATAAAAATGAGGCTCGTTGTAATAGCAATAACCCATACAACTTGCAACATTCCCGACATTGAGAACCACCATGTTTCCATAATTATAATTTTAATCTGATTACAAAAATATTAATTGTACAAAGATAATATTTTTTTGATGATTTACCTATTTTTTAATTGTTTTTTGATTATTTGATGATTTGAAAAAAAATTATAAACTTCGCTAACTTCATTTTTTACCACAAAGTTCACAAAGAAGACAAATGTTTTTACAAATCAACAAAAAACAAATCAACAACGAAACAAAAAACCTCGTAATTCGTAATTGTTTTTCCGCCTACTCCTGATATTTTTTATCAAAGTCTATTAAAAAAAGTTTTTCGGTGGCGCGTGTAAATGCGGTATAAAGCCAGCGTAAATCGGCAATTGTAATTTGTTCTTTAAAAAACAATCTGTCTAAAAATACTGTTCGCCATTGTCCGCCTTGGGCTTTGTGGCAGGTTATGGCATACGCATATTTTACTTGAAGTGCGTTAAAATATAAATCTTCGCGAATGGCGGCATAAAGTTTGCGTTTGTTTGTGATATGCGCATAATCTTCGGCGATTGCTGCATAAAGTTTACGGCTGTCGTCGTAACTAAGCGATGCCGATTCTATTTTTAGCGTATCAAGCATTATTTTACAATCGAGTTCCATATCGTTATAATCGTGAAAACAAAGGCTTACATTGGCAAAATTAAAACCGTAGCGTTGTTCGTATTTGCCGATACGGGTAATTTCGGCAATATCGCCATTGGCAATAAAATCTATGTCTTTATCGGCATCTATAAATTGATAACAATTTTTTACAACCATAAGCAAATCGCCGATAACAAGTTGTTCTTCGCGTCCAAAAATACGTGCGCGGATACCTTCATTATATCGGTTTGCCCGACGATTGGAATATGTTATTACGGCTGTGTTTTCAAAACCGAATTTGCTATACGCATCGTCTATTTTTTCAACAACATCGCCGGATGATATTAATTCTACATCAGCAAAATTGGTAAATTTTAACTTTGGTATTTGCAAAATATTATTATCAATATTAACGCGCAAACGATTTGCATTTGAAAGAATTTCAGAATCGGCTGCCTGACGAACAACATCATTAAGATTTATTTTTTGTATATCGCCAAAATAATGAAGTTCCTGTTCGTTGAGGGCAGGACTTTGTTCAAGTCCTACGGGCGGAAGTTGAGCCCTATCGCCGACAAGAACAAGGCGGCACGATTTTCCTGAACGTATAAATTCAATCATGTCGTCGAGCAAACGCCCGCTGCCAAACACCGATTGCTCGGAAAGCGTATTTGAAATCATAGATGCTTCGTCAACAATAAAAATTGTATCGGCATGAATATTTTTGTCAATAACAAATTTTCCGAATCCATCGGAAGAAGATTTTTGACGATAAATTTTTTTATGAATTGTATATGCTGCTGTATTTGAATAACTTGTAATAACTTTTGCGGCTCTGCCTGTCGGTGCAAGCAAAACCGATTTTAGTTGCAAATTTTTTAACGTAGCCACCAAAGCGCTTATTGCCGAAGTCTTTCCTGTTCCCGCAAATCCGCTGACAATAAAGATGCGCGAATCGTTTTTGTCGATAATAAATTCGGCAAGTTTGACAAGCAATTCTGTTTGCGACGACGTCGGCGTGTACTTTAAATTAGTACAAAGCAGATTAAAAACGTGATTTTTGAGCATTGAACGTTAAAAAATTTGCCCCAAAATTAATCATTTTGCACATAAATATGGCATAAATTGAAAAAAATATCATAAAAATATTTCTGAGTAAAAAAAAAGTTATAAATTTGCAAGTCAAACTTTGAGTAAAATTAAAAAAACATAAGATAGATGAAAAAAATTATTCAATTAGTATTAGCCCTCGTGGTTATTGTGCTGGCTTACCTTCTGATAACAAATATCAGAAAACCCATTGATTTTAAAGCGAGTTATGAAATTCGTAAAACAAAAGTAGTGGAACGGTTAAAAGAAATTCGCGCTTTGCAGCAAGCGTACAAAAGCGTTAAAGGCAACTATACGTCAAGTTTCGATACGCTCGAAAACTTCTACAAAACGGGAAAAATGCAAACGCTACGTTCGATAGGTTCTTTGGACGATTCGGCAACATTGGAACGTACAAAAGCCTACGAAAAAATTTATGACGAGCAGCAAAAACAAATCAAAGCACGCCGCCCTATTAAAGGCGAAAAATTAGTTGCTCTGGTTGATTTGAGCGATGCTGAAATTATCAGCAAAGGATTGGCAGTTCGCAAACCTATTGTTGATGAAGTAAAATCAGTTGTTAAAGTTGATACAATTTTACTTTCGAGTAAAGCTAACTTTAATATCGATGAATTGCGCTATGTTCCGGGAGTTGAAGTTAACGGAAACGTAGAAAAACCTCAATTTGAAATGGACGCAAAAGTCAAAGAAACTATTTCGAAAGTACTTGTGCCTTTGTTTGCCGTTTTTGTTCCAAACGAAGTTTTCTTAAAAGGACTGGATAAACAAGAAATTGCTAATCTCAGCGACGAACAAATACAGAGAAACAGCCTTGAGGATGACGACAAAAATACTCTTTTCAGAGAACAAAAAAATGAACTTAGCAGCGAAGAAAGAAAAGAATTCGCCGACAAAAAAAAGAAATGGGAACACTATCCCGGATTAAAAGTAGGAAGTATAAACAACCCCAATAACGATGCGGGAAACTGGGAATAAACGATGTTAGATTTTGTTGATAAAAAATTTAATTCCAATAAAGCATCAAAATACAAGTTATCCATTCAAATATCTTTGGATGGATTTCTTTTTAGTATTTTCGATGCTAATGATATTTGTGTTGTTGCAAAAAAAATAAATGCAGACAACATCAATAACATATTTGCGTCCGAGCCATTATTAACTCAAAAATATTCGGCTGTTAATTGCATTGTTGTAACCCAAAAATCGACACTTGTACCCAACAATCTTTTTGATAAAAATAAATCGTCAGAATATCTTAAATTTGTTTGCAATATAAGCGACGAAAAAATATTTTCCCAAAAAATAAAGAAAATAGGAGCGCACTGCGTTTTTGCTATTGATAAAAATATTTACGAAACCGTAAAAAAATATCAACCGCAAACAGAATTTTATCATCAAAGTATTCCTCTAATTAACTCGGCTTTGGGCAGTTTCGGGAAGAATATTTTTGTTTTTTTCGATTCAAAAACCATAGATATAATAGCCAATAATAACGAAAAACTTTTATTGCAAAATTCGTATAAAACAGAAAATACAAGCGACGCAATATACTTTGTGGCAGCAGTAAAAGAGCAATTAGACATTGTGTTATACAATATTTTTCTTTCGGGAAAAGCAGGTAAGCGCGAATTAGAAGACTTTTTAAACGTCTTTAAACAAGCAAAATTAGAAGAAAATAAAAATCAGACTTTTGCAGCAATAGATATTAAAGATGTTTCGCAATTATTACTATTGGAAAAACTCAACAAATGCGTATAATAAGCGGAAGCCATAAAGGACGAACAATTGTGCCGCCACGTAATTTTCGTGCGCGTCCAACAACCGATTTTGCAAAAGAAAATCTTTTTAATATTCTAAATAATACGATTGATATGGAAGAAAAAGACGTTCTCGATTTGTTTGCAGGAACAGGAAGTATAAGTTTTGAATTTGCGTCGCGCGGAGTAAAAAAAATAGATACAATAGAACTAAACAACGTACACTATACATTTATTAAACAGACAGCCCGCAATTTTGGATTTGAACAAATTCATACAATAAAAACTAATGCCTTAAAATTCATTTCGTTTTGTTCGGCAACTTATGATATAATTTTTGCCGACCCACCATACGAAATGCCCGAAATTGATAAAATTCCAGACTTAATTTTCGAGCATAATTTATTGAACAATAACGGCTTATTGATTATAGAACATTCCGATAAATATAACTTCGGCACACATCCCCGATTTACCGACTGCCGACATTACGGAAGTGTAAATTTCACTTTTTTTAAATAATTTTCATTAAAAATATTGCAACATCAAAAAAAAGATGTACATTTGCACCTCAAAATATTGAGGTGCGGTAGTTCAGCTTGGTTAGAATACGTGCCTGTCACGCACGGGGTCGCGGGTTCGAGTCCCGTCCGCACCGCAAAAAATGTTGTAAATCAATGTTTTGCAAAATGAGTACATGAATTTGTACATGAAAAGCGCCTTTTTTAAGGTGCTTTTATTTTCTTATTAAATAAAACAATAAAAAACAGGCGGTGTTTAGATGGCTAATATTGTTTCTGATTTACACAAATTCTGAAACAATTTGATATAAAAATCCACTGAATTTATAATTTTATCTACAACTGCACAACATACTGTTTAAGTTCAGGGTTTTGCATCGATTTTGGCACGGAATTGCAAATTATATCCAAAATGATTTTAAGCATCGTTTTTCGCACATATTCTTTACTTACTATCATGCTCACTTCGCGAACGGCGGTAAGGTTTTTAAATTCGCGCAGATTTCCCTGTCGCTCTTCGCTCAGTGCCATGGCGTGCATTTCGGGAATAATTGTCATGCCCGGATTGTAGTCCACAACATTTATCAGCGTTTCAATGCTGCCTGATTCGTATCGTATTGACGATTTTTTTGATGTCGATTTTCGTTTGCGCGAGCATAAATGTTCTATTTGTCCGCGAAAACAATGTTCGTTTTCAAGCAGCCACACATTATTTATATCAATAGCCTCCAAATCAATTTTTTTGTTTTTGTGAGCCGAATCGTGAGGTGAAACATAAGCATAAAATTTTTCGTAATATACGGGATATTCAACAAGTTCGGGACGATTAAGAGGTCCTGCAAGTATTCCGCCAT
Organism: Prevotellaceae bacterium; assembly: GCA_031289385.1. Taxonomy (GTDB): domain Bacteria; phylum Bacteroidota; class Bacteroidia; order Bacteroidales; family UBA932; genus JAIRKV01. Next base: position 9,635 of record JAITPP010000028.1, read on the forward strand.
CTAATGTTCCGTTCGCAATTTCACGAATAAGATTGGCGGTTGTGCTTTCTTTCAGCGTAAGTTCAATTTCGCTGTTTGCGGCAAAATGTTGATGCAGCAATTCGGGCACAAGATAAGTTGCAATAGTAGGAATAATGCCGAGCCTGAACACTCCTTTCACAATATTTTTCTCGTTTTCGACAACTTCTTTTATTTGTCGTAAATTTTTGAGCGTTATTCGGGCTTGCGCTATCACCTGTTCGCCTATGGCGGTTGGCTCTACCGGATGTTTTGTTCTGTCGAAAATTTTAACATCCATTTCTTCTTCAAGTTTTTGAATCATCATACTCAATGTAGGTTGAGTAACGAAACAAGCCTCAGCCGCCTTGGCAAAATGTCTGAAATTGTCAACGGCTATAATGTATTCTAATTGTTGTATTCTCATATTTATAGATTTTATTTATGCAAAGATAAAAAATATCAGTTTGATTTATGTGAAATGAGTAAATAATTTTGCACAAAATTAATTAAAAAATATTTATTTAAAAAACAAAAATTAAAAAGTCATGGAAAGTATTATTAATTCACAGTTGCCTGAATTTAAATTGCAGGCATATCAAAACGGAAGTTTTAAAACAGTAACAACAAAAGATGTATTGGGAAAATGGGCTATTTTCTTTTTTTACCCTGCCGATTTCACATTTGTGTGTCCAACCGAGTTGGAAGATATGGCAGATTTATATTCCAAATTTCAGGAATTGGGCGTTGAAATTTATTCGGTTAGCACCGATTCACATTTTGTTCACAAAGCATGGCACGATGCTTCGGCAACAATACGCAAAATAAAATATCCGATGCTGGCAGATCACACAGGCTCGTTAAGTCGCTCATTCGGTGTACTTATCGAAGAAGAAGGACTTGCTTATCGCGGAACATTTGTTGTAAATCCGCAAGGTAAAATAAAAATTGCCGAAATACACGATAACGGTATCGGGCGCAACGCTTCGGAATTGCTTAGAAAAGTAGAAGCCGCAAAATTTGTTGATGAACATCCTAACGAAGTTTGCCCCGCCAAATGGAAAAAAGGCGATGCAACTCTTAAACCAAGTATCGATTTGGTAGGAAAAATATAAATTATGAAAATAAGAACGCTGACTGAACAATTCCTTGATTAAGTGTTTTATCAGAACAAAATATATAACCCTCCATGTTTCATCTGCGTTCTTTTTCTTTTTTTATTATAATATTATGTTAGACAATGATATAAAACAGCAATTACAAGGCATATTTGCCAAATTGCAATCCCGATATGTGTTGGACGCAACAGTGCCCGAATTGCACGAAAACAGAAAAGAATTTGAAGATTTGCTTAATGATATTTCAGCAACTTCCGACAATATTTCGTGTAAAATAAACAATGGAAAACAGTTGGAATTTTCATTGTTTAAAAATGGTAAAAATACAGGCATTAAATTTCGCGGAATCCCAAACGGACACGAATTTTCTTCGCTTATATTGGCAATACTCAACAGCGATGGACAGGGAAAAAATATTCCCGACGAAACATTAATAAACCGAGTGAAATCGCTGAAAGGTAAAATTAATATTACAACTTACGTATCGCTTACCTGCACTAATTGTCCGGATGTTGTTCAATCGTTAAATTTAATGGCTTTGCTCAACGATAACATAACGCACGAAATGGTTGATGGCGCATTGTATCAAACCGAAGCGGATGCTTTGAATATACAGGCTGTGCCTTCTGTTTTTGCCAATGGGCGACTGCTGCACGCAGGTAAAGCCGATTTCGGCGAATTGCTCAAAAAACTTAACGCACAATACGGCTCTGAGATAAAAATAAATCAAAACGAAATAAAACAATATGATGTAATTATTATTGGCGGAGGACCGTCGGGAACGGCTGCCGCTATTTATTCGGCACGCAAAGGATTGAAAGTAGCCGTAATCACCGAACGCACCGGCGGACAAGTGAATGATACCGTAGGAATCGAAAATTTAATTTCTATGCCTTATACAACAGGTGCTCAGCTTGCATCGCAACTCAAAACTCACATACAACATTATGCCATTGATTTGCTTGAACATCGCCATGTTGAAAAAATAATGACAACAGATAACAAAAAAATAATTTTGACATCAAGTGGCGAAAAGTTTACAGCCGCATCAATTATTATTGCAACAGGTGCAAATTGGCGAAAACTAAATATCCCCGGCGAAACAGAATATATCGGGCGCGGAGTTGCTTTTTGTCCGCATTGCGATGGACCTTTTTACAAAGAAAAACAAGTTGCGGTTGTTGGCGGCGGCAATTCAGGAATTGAGGCTGCTATTGATCTTTCGGGAATTTGTTCAAAAGTAATTGTTATCGAATATCTCGAAAATCTTAAAGCCGATACTGTTTTGCAGGAAAAAGCAAAAAGTCGTGAAAATTTGGAAATAATTACAAATACGCAAACTGCCGAAGTCATCGGAAACGGCGAAAAAGTTACAGGTGTCCGAATAAAAAACCGCAATACAAACAACGAACAAATAATAAATGTAGATGGCATTTTTGTACAAATAGGTTTGGTTGCAAACAGCGGCAGTTTTAAGGAATATATAAAAACAAACCACGCAGGCGAAATAGAAATTGACGAACATTGCCGAACAAATCAAAAAGGCATTTACGCTGCCGGCGATGTTACAAACATTCCATATAAACAAATTATGATTTCTATGGGCGAGGGTGCAAAAGCCGCATTAAGTGCTTTTGAAGATAATATGAGAAATTAATGTGAAAATAGTGGTTA
>JAITPP010000050.1 GCA_031289385.1 Prevotellaceae bacterium
GGCTGTTCATCAAGTAAATTTTGTGTAGAATTGCCTTTCATTCTTTTTCAAATTATCTATAAAAACACGGAAAATCAAAGATTTTGCAATTCTAAAAAACATTATATATTATTTATAATGAAATTATTATATAATAAAATATAATTTTTTGTCATGTATTTAGTACAAATTTATAAACCGCAAAAAAATCTTTGCGGTTAAAAACAAGAAAAACCACAAAGTTCACAAAGAAAACACAAAGAACACACAAAGAACACAAAAAAAAATCTGAATAAAAAACCTTGTGTTCTTTGTGAAAAACTTTGTGAACTTTGTGGTTAAGAAATCAATTACGAATTACGAGATTGTAAATAAAAAACCTTTGTGAACTTTGTGGTAAAAAAGAAAAAACACAAGGACACAATGAAAATACAATGAACACAAAAAAACTTGATAATCTTTCCAAACTTTTTACTACTTTTACGCTCTTAAAAAAAATCGGAATATTGGAAAAAACAATTTTGAAATATATAGAGTTGGAAGGCGTGCGGGTGCATAATCTTAAAAACATTAATCTTAAAATTCCGCACAATAATTTGATTGTTATAACAGGTTTATCGGGCTCGGGCAAATCTACGCTGGCGTTTGACACTGTTTTTGCCGAAGGGCAGCGTAGATATGTAGAAAGTTTATCGTCGTATGCGCGGCAATTTTTGGGAAGAATGAACAAACCCGATGTCGATAAAATTTCGGGAATCCCGCCTGCAATTGCCATAGAGCAAAGAGTAAACACGCGCAATCCGCGTTCGACTGTGGGAACTTCAACCGAAATTTACGATTATCTGAAATTGCTTTATGCGCGAATAGGCAAAACATTTTCGCCTGTGTCGGGATGCGAAGTAAAATCGCACAGTGTAAGCGATGTAGTGAATTATATCACAAGTTTTCCGCAGCAAACACAGATGCTTATTCTTTCGCCGTTTGCAAACAAAAATTACGGCGGATTGGTAGAATGGCTTACACATCTTATTGAGCAAGGCTTTTCGCGCGTAACCGTTGATGGCGAAATAAAATATATAAATAAAATATTGCCCGAAATCGACAAGTTAAGAAAAAAAACATTTTGTATTTTGATTGACAGAATTACTGTTGCCGACGACGCTGAATCGCTTGCCCGCTTTGGCGATTCGGTGCAAACGGCTTTTTTGGAAGGCGATGGCGAATGTATTGTTTCGACTTATTCTTCCGAAAATAAAAAGCAAACGCAGCAAATATTTTCTTCGCGTTTCGAGGCTGACGGAATAACATTTGAACAGCCCAACGAATATCTTTTCAGTTTTAATAATCCGCTCGGAGCATGCCCAAGTTGCGAAGGTTACGGCAAAACTATCGGTATCGATGAAAATCTTGTTGTGCCTAACAAAACGCTTTCGGTTTTCGAAAATGCTATTGCTTGCTGGCGTGGCGAAGTGTTGCAGAAATTCAAAGAAGATTTGATTTTTTCGGCAACAAAATTTAATTTTCCTATACATCGTCCTTATTGCGATTTAACAACGGCAGAGCGCGATTTGCTGTGGTACGGGAATAAATATTTTTGCGGAATAAACGATTTTTTTCGGCAACTTGAAGAACAAAAATATAAAATTCAAAACCGTGTGCTTATTGCGCGATATACAGGCAAAACAATATGCCGTGAATGTGGCGGCACACGCTTGCGCAAAGAGGCTAATTACGTGAAAGTTGGCGAAAAAAACATTTCCCAACTCGTTGAACAGCCTGTTGATAAATTAAAAGTTTTTTTCGACAATATAAATCTCAGCGAATATGAGAAAAACATTGCAACACGCGCACTTACCGAAATACGAAACCGATTGCAGTATTTGCTTGATGTCGGTTTGGGTTATCTTTCGTTAAACCGTTTGTCAAATTCGCTTTCGGGCGGCGAAAGTCAGCGAATAAATCTTGCAACTTCGCTGGGCAGCAATCTCACAGGCTCGCTTTATATTTTAGACGAGCCAAGCATAGGCTTGCATCCGCGCGACACGCAACGATTGGTGAAAGTGCTAAAACAACTGCGCGATTTGGGAAACACCGTCATAGTTGTTGAACACGAAGAGGAAGTTATTAAAGCCGCCGATCAAATTATTGACGTGGGACCGCGTGCAGGACGTTTCGGCGGAGAAATAATTTTTCAGGGAAAACCCGAAGATGCCGATAGCAACGAAATTGAAAAATCGCTTACGCTATCGTATTTTTTCGGAAAGAAAAAGATAGAAATTCCCAAATATCGCCGAAAATTAAAAAACGTGGTAAAACTGATTGGCGTTTCCGAAAATAATCTTAAAAACATTGATGTAAACTTTCCGCTTGGCGGAATTGTTGCGGTTACAGGCGTTAGCGGCTCGGGAAAATCGTCGTTGGTAAAAAATGTTTTATATCCCGCCTTGTTTCGAAAAATTAATTCCTGCGGCGATATGCCCGGCGTGCACCGTGCGCTCGAAGGCGATTTGAAACTTATAAAAGGCGTTGAACTTGTTGATCAAAATCCGATAGGAAAATCGTCGCGCTCGAATCCTGTAACTTACGTGAAAGTTTATGATGAGATACGAAAACTGTATTCCGATTTACCTTTGGCGCAACTTAACGGATACAAGCCATCGCATTTTTCGTTTAATATAGACGGCGGGCGTTGCGACGAGTGCCACGGCGACGGATTTATACGAATAGAAATGCAATTTATGTCGGATATAATTATTGAATGTGAAGCCTGTGGCGGAAAACGCTTTAAGTCGGAAATACTCGAAATAAAATATAAAAATCTCACTATTTCCGATTTGCTCGATTATTCGGTTGATCAGGCAATAGAATTTTTCGGACAGCAAAAAGAGCCGATTGCAAAACGAATAAGCGAAAAATTACGCCCATTGCAAGATGTAGGCTTGGGATATATAAAACTCGGACAGCCGTCGAATACATTGTCGGGAGGCGAAAGTCAGCGTATAAAACTTGCATATTTTTTATCGAAAGAAATAGGCGCAGAGCCAATGCTGTTTATTCTCGACGAGCCAACAACAGGCTTGCATTTTCACGACATTCGGAAACTGATGGCGGCGTTAAACGCTCTTGTCGAAAAAGGACATTCGATAATTGTTGTAGAGCATAATCTCGACGTTATAAAATCGGCAGATTGGGTTATAGAACTTGGCTTGGACGGCGGCGAAAAAGGCGGAAATTTATGTTTCGCAGGAACGCCCGAAGAACTTGCAAAACGCGATGACTTATTCACAGGAAAATATCTGAAAGCGAAAATTTAGAGAATTAAGAATGAAGAGTTAAGAATGAAGAATGAAAAAATAAATTACGAATTGCGGAATTAAGAAGGAG
>JAITPP010000112.1 GCA_031289385.1 Prevotellaceae bacterium
GTTGCAAACCTACGGCTTGCAATACGAAGGATGGTTCTTTTTTCTACCGAGCGATGCAAACCTAACGGCTTGCTTTTTTGAAAACAATCTTTTATAGTTTATTTATTTTTTGTTACTAAGCAATTAAACAAATCAACAAAAAAATCGTAATTCGTAATTGATTTTATCTGCGTGCGTAATTTCAAATCAAAAAAAAATAGCCGCAATAACAAATTGCAGCTATAATTTTCACTGATTTTTTTGCCTAAAATTTTATATCAATGCCAACCGAAAAATCGTAATTGCGGCGGTCGTAGGTTTGTGTATATTTCGACGCGGCAACAGGATTTTGCATTTTTACATCAAAAGGAACATATTTTGTCATTAAAAATCCTGCATTTAATTTTATGTTTTCGCTGATTTTATATTGTCCTCCAAAACCATAAGTGTGATTGTTAATTGTGTGATTTATATCGCTTTGATATTCGGGTTGCACGCCAACTTTTCCGTATTGATAGCCTGCGCTTACCAAAAATTTTTCGGTAATATTATATTCCAAACCAAAAGAATATTCCTGACATCCGTTATCAATAAAATCTTCGCGGCGAACGTAATTTCCAAGATCCATCGGATCGTTTGGATTATTTTTTACATCGGGGTCCCACGAGTGCATTTTTGCCTGTTTATCCCAATAATATCCAAAACCTGCGGCAACATTCAACTTTGGCAAAACCTTATAACTTGCTCCAATAGTGAAATATGCGGGAGCATCAACACGTTGCGTTTTGCCGTCGGGGAATAAACCTGTTCCGTCAACCGTTGTTTTATTTTTGGTTTCCATGCGGGTTTTAAATTCGTAACGTGCGCCAATATTCAGATTTTGATAATTATAATTCAAGCCTATTATCGGCGCAATTCCAAATCCGCTTTGGCTTACATCGGCATATTTGTCGGAAGTTGCTGAGGCATAAGCATTCATCTGTGCTGCCAACGCAGGATTTCCCATTGCTTGATAAGCGTTTGCGGCTGCCGTAAAAAATTCAGGGGCAGACATTAATCCACCTGACGGATTAAACATTGGTTGTTGCGGATTTATCATTATATCACGCATATAGCCTTCGTAAGCATTCGCCGCATAAACGCCGCGTATGCCGAATGCTGCGCTGAAATTTTCGTTGATTTGATACGTTGCGTTAAATTGCACACCATAATAAACCGACGAGCCTTTAAATTGCATATTTACAGCGTAATTGCTTGTTGGTATTCCTGCGCCGCTAATTACAAACGGAAGTGCAGCCGCTTGTATTTCAAGCGAAGGAATTCCGTTTTTAAAATCAACTTTTCCGCCGCCTGCAACGGGATTAAATCCGAACGAAAATGCCCAGTCGCCTTTTTTGTAAACAGCATAAACACTTGGAAATATGGGAACTGACATCGAGCCTTTGTGTTCGTGGTTGTTCATAATATCCAAATCGCTGGTGATTATTCGGGTTTGAAAAATTGTTTGAGTGTTAATAGAAGCATGAAAGCCATCATGCAAAAGTTTTGTTAATCCGGCGGGATTGTAATATACGCCGTCGATATCCAACGAGGCAAGCCTGCAAATCATTCGCACATAAGCCGCGCTTTGATTTGAATTTGTTAGAAGTCCGTTTGCCGAAACAGATAGGTTAATTGCTGAGCATAAACCCAATACGATTAAAATTTTTTTCATTTTTTTTGATTTTTATGTGATTTATTAATTAATATAACAGATAAATATGCCATCAACGCAATGGCAATGAGCCTTAAAGGCTTAACAATGAAAATAAAACGATTGTGGCTAAATCAGAAGAAATTGAAATCGGTATCCGCAACGCAGCCCGATTCCAACAAGTTGTTGAGGTTTGAGAATAATAACCAATAGCGGCAATCTAACGCATTTTGACTCTGCATTTTCTTTTGAACGAACAAAAAATTTTTTTAGTTTTTCAAAAAAATATGTAATGTGTTTTTCAAAAATTTTCAGCACCATCACATAAGCAACTACTGCCAGCATTATTCTTGATTTTCTTTTCATTTTTGTAAATAGTAAACACAAAAGTAGTAAAAAATATATAAATAATGTATTTTTATTAAATAAAATAACATTTCACAATCGCATAATATTGACAAACAGAATATTATGAATTTAACATTTTTCAGTTAAATATTGTATTTTGTTTGTGATTTTTACCATAAAGATTACAAAGGTTTGTTATCAAAATCGTAATTTGTAATTGATTTTATCTGCGTAAATCCGTCGTATCTGCGTAATCTGCGTGCCTAAATAAATCAAAAACAAATTCATAATTCATAATTATCTTGCTCTGAAAATCAAAAAAAGGTTGTCCAAAAATTGAACAACCTTTTGTATTTATACTCTGTTTTCTTTTTATCTTCTTCGCGACGATGAAGTTGATGATGATGAACCTGATGACGAAGAGCTTGACGATGACGACGTTGATGTTTGCTGTTCTGTTTCACGTCTTGTCGTTTGCGAACTGCTTGTACTACTGCTTTTATTGTCGGTTGTCGATTTTGGCGTAGTTGTTGTTTGCGAACTGCTTGTGCTACTGCTTTTATTGTCTGTTGTAGATTTTGGCGTAGTTGTTGTTTGCGTAGTACTTGTGCTGCTGCGTCTGGTTTGCGACGACTCATTTACATTAGCGTTTTCTTGCGTTGCTCTATTACTGCTTGGCGCGGTTTGTGTTTGCCTGCTGCGCTCGTTCGACGTGTTGCTTGTTGCATTTGTGGTTGTGCCTGTTGTTCTGCTTCTGTCGCTCGATTGATTTGTGCTGCTGTTCGTTGCGCTGCTTGCTTTGCTGCGTTCGTTTTGTTGCGAATTGGTATTATTGTTAACGCTGTTCATTGTTTCGCGGCGAGTATTATGCGTTGGCGTTGGTGCATTGGCAGGCTTAATATCTTTTGGTTTTGCTCCCATATTTCCGTATGTCTTTGGATTTGATTTTATAAAATTATCTCTTCCTGTGTTTACACGTGATTTCATATTTACGTAAACGTTTCTGTTTATATACCTGTCGTTGAAAACGATAACGCTGCCTCTGTGATTATATAATCCGTTTAACAAAATAATTTCGGCAGGTAAATTTCTGTAATAACTCCATTCGCGTGTGGTAAAATATAAATCCCAATTTACTCTTATATTGTTGTGGTATAGAGCATTTGTCAACCCCCAATGCAACTGTACATTTCCAATTCTTGCAGTAATCGACGCATTGCGCCCCCATGTAGGACTGTATCCGTAATAATAATAATCGTAATATTGCCAGTAATCTTCACATATTTCTATTGCGTTTACGGCATAACTTCGAGCCATCAACGAGTATTGTAATGCTTGCCTGTATTGGCGCGAATCATACAAAAAATAAGCATAATCTTGAAAATACAAGGCTTTGGCTATAAATTCGCCATCATTAAAGTAAAAGTAATCAACAATATCGTTGGCTTCGTCGATAACATAATCGGTTTTTTGCAGTACTCCCAACGTGTAAGAACGTGTTTGTGCGTTTGCTGTGTTGCTTGCAAAACTCAGTACAAAGAATAATATTACCATTGTAATTATTCGTTGTGTGTTTTCGTGTAGTTTAATTTGTGTTTTCATGACTTTGAAATTTATTATTTATATTTATACTCTTGTTTTACATAAATGAAAAAAACGTGCCAAAGTAGTAAAAACGCTAATTGTTTTAACCAATATTAACAAAAATAATGTGATTAGGAAGTTAGAGAAGTTAAAAAGAAGTTAGGAAGTTAGAGAAGTTATACTGCGTTCGGCTTGATTTTGTGTATATTTAATATCCCACAAAGGCACAAAGTTCACAAAGTAATTTTTATGAAAATATTTATAACCTTTGTGTTCTTCGTATCTTTGTGGGAGAACAAAAAAAGCCATAAATAAAAATGAGATAGCACTTTTACAAAAAATCATATTCGTAATTATTTTTTTAATAGTCAATTAACATCCCACAAAGGCACAAAGTTCACAAAGAAAATAATTGATTTTAAATACTTTATAAAAATTTCTTCGTGTGCTTTGTGCCTTTGTGGGAGAACAAAAAAAGCCCATAAATAAAAGTAGGATAGCGTTTTTACACAAAATCATGCCATGTAAAGAATATTTATAAAATGAGTTGTCATTATTCTTTTATCAACCTCATAACCACGTCATACGAAACAGAATAATCGTATCCGCGTGCGAGTGCAAATTTAAGCAGTTTTGCGGCAAGTTCCTGTTGCGATTTTGCTTTTGTGGTTTTCAGTTTTTTTGCGAGTTCGGCGGCAATAATTTCGTTGTTTTGTTCGTCGTCGATTTCGTTAAGGGCGATTGTTATAATTTCGGCAGATATCTGTTTTGCACGCAGTTGATATTCGATTTTCTGTTTTCCCCACTTGGATATTTTATGTTTTGTGGAGGCAAATGCGCAGGCAAAACGCCTGTCGTCGAGAAAACCTGCGGCTTGCAGTTTTTGCAGTATTTCTGCCGATTGTGCGGCATCTATTTTGTATTCTGTTAGTTTTTGCCGTATGTCGTAAGCGCATTTTTCGCATAAACTGCAAAGTTTTTGCAATCGTTGCAATGCTTGTTCGGGAGTTATCTGTTTCATTTATAA
>JAITPP010000117.1 GCA_031289385.1 Prevotellaceae bacterium
TTTTTTGAAGCTCACAAACCTCTTCTTTTGTCAATTTTACTTTGTACTTTGCCATAAGATTTTTTTTTTTTCAAATATAAATATAAATTAAGTTATATAAAAAATTTCAATTAATAAAATTTGAATAATGTAATTTTATTACGTTGATGTTAAGTGATTATAAACAAACTATTTAAAAATGTTTTTTCAAAAGAGCAAGCCCTTAGGTTTGCATCGCTTGGTAGAAAAATTAAACATCTTTCGTATTGCAAGCCGTAGGTTTGCAACCTTTTCTTTTGTTGGTAGCAGTCCTAACGGACTGCTGTTGGCGTGGCATTGTCATTTCTACCGAGCGATAATCCCTAATGGGATTTTTTACCAACTATTATAATTTGTTTATTTTTCATCACTAAATATTCTTCAACTTACATTAGTTCAGTGGTATTGCCGCAAGATATATGTGGTGGTAAATCGTTTGTAATTGGGTTCATAATGTTTTGTGTTGTTAATTAATTTTATGGTACAAAAATACAACACATATCATTATCTGTCAAATATTAACGTGGTGAATTTTACAACGTTTTGTGGTAAATATCACCACAAAATTTATTCACTGTTTTTTTCGCAGAAAAATGTAGAATAATGAGCAAAAAAATCATAATGCAGAGTTATGGAAATACGAAAAAGCAATTCCGCATCCATACTGCGATTTTTAAGCAATTTAAACAAATTGCTTCTGTCGCAATGTATTTATTTGGCAAGCCAAGATACAGAACGATTATTTTCTTTTAGTTTATTGCATATCAACTGTCCAATGTGTATTTCAAGTTTCATAACAGTGCTTTTTTGCAATAAAAAAGCGTGGGACTACTACATTTATCCGTCTCATAGGTACTACCAACACCCAGCTTACAAATAAATATCCCACGCCAAACAGGCGTTCAGAATTTATTCTTGTAAGCATTAAATTTGGTAGTTTTATGAGACAAGAATTAAAGTGTAAACACTTTTTTATTATCTATTTATTATTTTTTTATTCCATTTTATTTTTCATTCAATTTCAATATTTAAAAACGTATAATTAATTTTTCAAGCAACAAATTTATAAAAATTAATAAAATATAGAAAACTACTTTACTATATTAACAGTAATTTTTGTATCTTTGCTAATTGAAAATACAAATATATGTCAGTATCAACAGCTATAATAGCATTGGGTTGTTTGATTTTTTTGTCGCATATTTTTAACGCTTTGTTTGAACGTACAAAAATTCCGAGCGTAATTTTTCTTATCTGTATAGGAATTTTTATCGGTCCAATGATTATGACTTGGACTGATCCAAAGGATTTGGGAAGTTTCGGAAATGTATTTACAACTATTACATTTATCGTAATTTTATTTGAAAGCGGAACAGATCTTAATATCAACGACATCAGAAAATCAATAGGCAGGGCTACGGCGCTTACGGTAACGTGTTTTATAAAAACGCTCGTAATATCTTCGTTGGTTATTTTTTTTCTTACCGATTTGGACTTTATGAGTTGCATTTTTATTGGCTCGGTTATTGGCGGAACTGCCGTTGCTGTTGTTATTCCTGTTGTAAAACAACTGAAATTAGGCGAACGCTCTACAACAATTTTATCGCTCGAATCGGCGTTCAGCAGCGTGTTGTGTTTGATTATAAGTTTGGCGATATTTGAAAATATGAAATCGGGCGAAGTAAGCATTGTTAAAATTATAATAAACATGATTGTTTCGTTTGTTGTGGCATCGATATTTGGTGCTCTGCTTGGTTTTGCGTGGGCTATTTTTCAACATCGCGTTTTGAAAAATATAAAAAACATGATGTTTGCATCATTTGCGTTTGCATTTATCATTTACGGCGTTTGCGATCAGGTAAATCTCAACGGAGGCACGGCGGTGCTTGTGTATGGAATTATTTTGGGAAATATAAATTATTTTTCGAAAAACAAAATTCTGAAAAAACTTACATTAGGCGATGATTTAATTCTTAACGAAAATCATCGTACATTTTTTTCGGAAATAGGATTTGTGTTGCAAACATATTTCTTTGTTTATGTAGGAATAAGTTTAAAATTTAGTGATGTTAATTTATTCATTGTGAGTATGATAGTGTCCATTCTTATTTTTATAGGACGACAACTTATGGCAATGTTTATTATTTCAAGAGGAACGCCTAAATTTGAGCGCGAAATAATTGCAATAATGGCGCCAAAAGGGCTTGTAGCCGCCGTTATGGCATCGTTGCCGTTGCAATATGGACTGGATAACGGCGACAAAATTCAGGGAATTGTTTATTACGTTGTGTTTATAAGTATTTTGCTTTGCTCGCTTTTGGCGGCAAATATAAAACGTCAAAAAAACTTGAATAAAACAAATGAATAAACATAAAATAATTGTGAAAAATTAAAAAATAAATAATAATTTTGGCGCGAATTTTAGCAATAGATTACGGACAAAAACGTGTTGGGCTTGCAGTAACCGACAATTTGCAAATAATAGCAACAGCGTTGGATACAGTACATTCAAAAGATGTTATCAACTACATTTCGGAATATATTAAACACGAAAATGTGGAACTTTTTGTTGTAGGATTTCCAAAAGATTTACAAAATAAATCGACAGACGCAACAAAATACGTAGAAGCATTTATAAAGCAACTCGGCAAAGTTTTTCCCGATATTCCGATTGAAAAAACAGACGAACGCTTTACATCAAAAATAGCATTTCGCGCAATGATAGACGGAGGATTGAAAAAAACCGACAGACGCGATAAAGCCTTGATTGACAGAGTTAGCGCAGTGATAATTTTACAATCGTATCTTGAACAAAAACAAAACGAAAAAAACAGAAATACAAAATAAAATTAGAGATTAACATATAAAATTAGATTATTTATGATATTGCCAATTTACGTGTACGGCTCGCCCGTATTGAAAAAAGAAACAGAAGAAATAGACAGCACATATCCCGAACTGCAAACATTTATTGCCGATATGTTTGAAACAATGGCAAACAGCGATGGCATTGGTTTGGCAGCCCCGCAAGTAGGAAAATCAATTCGCGTATTTGTGCTTGATGCAAGCCCATTTGCCGATGATAATCCCGAACTTAAAGATTATAAAAAAGTTTTTATAAATCCGAAAATATTGGAACTTGCAGGCGAAAGAATATGCTACAACGAAGGATGTTTGAGTTTTCCGAAACTTCACGAAGATGTTTATCGCGAATCGCACGTGAAAATTGAATATTTTGACGAAAATTTTGAAAAACACGAAGACTGGTTTGATGGAATTGTGGCGCGAATAATTCAGCACGAATACGACCATTTGGAAGGAAAACTTTTTACCGAACGCCTTTCAACAATACGGCGAAAACTAATAGCATCAAAGCTTAAACGAATCACAAAAGGTGATTTTTCGGCATCATATAAAACTAAATTATAAATTAAAAATGTAATATTATGGGAGCATTTCACGCTTATGACATTCGCGGAATTTACAACGTCGATTTCAATAAAAACGATGTTTACAAAATAGGATTTTATCTTCCGCAACTGTTGAAAACAAACGAAATTCTGGTGGGCAGAGATGTACGAACATCGTCGCCCGAAATTTTTGAATACCTCTGCAAAGGCATAACAGATGCAGGCGCAAATGTTGTCAGCATTGGATTGGCAACAACGCCAATGGTGTATTTTGCCACATCAAAATATAACTTTAAAGCATCGGTGCAAATCACAGCATCGCACAACGGACGCGAATACAACGGACTGAAAGTGTCGCGCGAAAACGCTTTGCCCGTTGGATTAGATACAGGGCTTGGTGAATTGCAGAAAATGATAACATCGCAAACACCTGTACCCGCCGAAAATAAAGGCGAAATAAAAACATTAAATGCAAAAGATGATTATCTCGATTTTCTGAAAAAATATCAAGGTAACTACGATAATCTGAAAATAGGCATTGACGTATCAAACGGAATGGCAGCCTTGATTATAAAAGATTTGCTTGGCAATAAACCGATTTATATTTATGATGAATTAGACGGAACTTTTCCCAATCACGAAGCCAATCCGCTGATTCCCGAAAACGTTGCCGATTTGAAAAAATTAGTAACCGACAACAAATGCGATGCAGGCGTTATTTTTGATGGCGATGCCGATCGTGTAATGTTTGTTGATGAAAAAGGGCAATTCGTTTCGCCCGATTTGATGATTGCCGTGCTGGGACATTATTTTCTCGAAAATAAAAACACGAAAGCAAAAGTTTTGCAGGATATTCGCACATCAAAAGCAGTGGGCGAGTATCTCGAACAATTTGGCGCAGAAATGCACACATGGCGCGTAGGACGTGCTTTTGCCGCTCCCAAACTTCGCGAAATCGACGGACTTTTTGGCGGCGAACTTGCAGGACATTTTTACTTCAAAGATTTTTTCTACTCCGACAGCGGAATGTTGGCATGCCTCATAATTCTTGATGTTATTGCAAAAATGAAACAAAAAGGAATTTCGTTGAGCAGTCTGATTTCAAAAATAGGAGTGTATAAAAATTCGGGCGAAATAAATTTCAAAATTGAAAATAAACAAGCAGCAATAGATGCCGTTTGCAAATATTTTACAACAACAGAAAAAGCCACAAAAATCATGGATTTTGACGGATACAGAATAGAATTTCCCGATTGGTGGTTTAATATTCGCCCATCAAACACAGAGCCGTATTTGCGATTTCTTGCCGAAGCAAAAACCGAAGAATTACTTGCCGAAAAAGTGAATAAAACTGAGGAAATTTTGCGGGGATTTATGTGATGACAAAAGCGATTTTAAAAAAGTCTAATTAATACCTTGCGCATTTGCAGATGTTTGGTGAAATTATATTTTTATCGATGTGCTTAGTTGTTGATTTTAAAGTCGTTATAAACTAATTAAGTACACGGATAAACACAGAAAAAAAATTACAACAAAGCACTTAATATTTTTCTTACTACCTGTAACGCTGCTAATTACAAATAAAAGGTAAGATAAACATAATTTTTTATCTGTTTTTGTTAAGATTTTTTATGATTTTGTTGGTTGATATTAACAATATTTATGTTTTGATGTGTAAAAAAATCATTGTTGTCCGATAAAAAAATCAGGGGGAGCGTGAAGTTCCCCCCCTTTTTTTTGTAATTTTGTGTTGAATAAAAAAATAAAAATTACAATGCGCGAAATTACAACATTTTTTGGAAATTCCGTTTTCGGACAGCTGATTGGCTTAATTGATGAAAAAA
>JAITPP010000202.1 GCA_031289385.1 Prevotellaceae bacterium
ATTCATTATTCATTGCCTTTAAATCGTCTGAACTTTGATTTTAATATGATTTTTTATGATTAAAATGATTTGATTTGCCACGAATTACACGAATTTACACGGATTTTGTTAATTATGAAAATTATGGAATTATGTTTAAATTATTTGTTTTATTGTTATTTCAAAATTTCAGATTTCAAAATTTCAACGTAATTAGAAGTTTCGCATCGTGTTTCTTTGCCCCTGTTTCCCGTCATTGCGGTGAAAACCGCAATCCCCTGAAAAAACGGTCTGAAGTTTCGCGCTTTCGTGCTTTCGCGCTTTTAAATTGTCAGAACTTTGATTTTAATGTGATTTTTTATGATTAAAATGATTTGATTTGCCACGAATTATGTGAATTATGAAAATTATGAAATTATGTTTAAATTATTTGTTTTATTGTTCATTGTTCATTTCTTTTTCGCCTCCCCTAACCCCTCCAAAGGAGGGGAATTAAAAGGTGCAGAGGTTTTTCAGGGGATTGCGGCATACGCCGCAATGACGGGAATAAATAATGCCGCCTTGTTCATTATTCATTATTCATTGTTAATTGTTCATTTCTCTTTGCCTTCTTTTTCTCTAATTAAAATTAAAGTCTATTGAAATAAAAGGAATAAAATAGTTTTTAAATGGGTTAAAACCCATAAAAAGTTTATTGTTCATTGTTAATTGTTCATTGTTCATTTAACCACTAACCACTGACCACTAACCATTGTATTCCATTATTTGTATATTGGTAAAAACCATTTGTCGTTAGAACTTAAATCGGCAGCGACAGCAGAGTTTTTATATTTTTTTGCGATATTTTCGTCCCATAGAAATTTATCGCCGCTACCTGCGTTTTCTTTGTTCATTCGGCGGGCAACACGAATTAAATCTTCCCAGCGATGTCCTTCAAAAGCGAGTTCAAGCGCGGCTTCGTGAACAATAAGTTTTTCTACAAAATGGATAGAATCGTCTTTTGTGGCTAAGTTGTCAGGGAAATTTACATTTGTGAGATTGGCTCTACCGCGTATTCCGCCGTGTCCGCGCCACGCTCCACGAATACGCACAGGACTGTCGGTGTAACGCGCATCGAAATTATAGGGAAATGGATATGGCTCAAAAGGACTATCGCCCGAAATTTTTACCGAATCGCCCGGATAAGCGCTACCATCTGCTTTCTTAAAATCGAACATAGAGCCAAAAAGTCCATTGTTTACAATAGCCCACGCGAGTTTCGGATAGCCTGCACGATTGGCTGCTTCGGCATAACGCAAATTCAGCATTGCGGCACGGTAAAGAAACCATCCGCCTTTTGCCGTACCCGATGGGTAAACGTCGAAATACGAATACTTTCGGATATAATTTTCGCCACCGATTTTTTCGTAAGCGCCCGTAATGCCGCGAACATCAAAAGGAAAACCGTTTTGCTGCATTTCTGCACCCCAAAGTTCATCTACTACATATTCCGATGGTTTGAGGTAATAATTGCCTTTGTCGCTTACGGGGTCAAAAAGTTTGCGGAGTGTAAATTTCGGCTCGTATCTGTTATCGTATGTAAAAAACCAAATATGTTCCCACGAAGCACGCTGACTTCCCGCCACGCCTGCAAACATTTCGCGCCAAAAGTTTGTCATTCCGTTTTCGTCATTTCCGCGTCCATCCTGATAAAGAATTTGATACCAGTCGGGCGATACGCTGCTCGTCCAAGTGCTGCAATAAATGCGATATTTTCTGTCGGCATCCTTATTTCCCGCTACCAATTCCTCGTCGGTAGCCAATACCTGCCTGTAAAGCGTAGCCGCTTCTTGATAACGATTATCGTAAAGATAAAGGTCGGCAAGCAAGCAACGCTTGTCAATAAAAAACGGTTTTAATGAATAACCATCCACATTATTTTGAATAAGCGGCGAACTTTTATAATTTTCGAGCGTAGGCAGGGCTTCCATACAGGAAATGAGTTCTACTATAAGTGCGTCCAAATCAAGTTCCGAAGCGTTATTTTTGTCCAAATCGGACAAGGTTACTGTCGGCGCGGTAATATACGGCACGCGCCCAAAATGAATGCCAAGTTGCAGATAAACCCAAGTGCGCAATGCGGCTACATCGGAATAACGCTCGGAATATTCCGCCTTATTCATTCTGTTATCGTTCAACATTGTGTTGAAATTAAACAGAATATCGTTGCAACTCTGAATTACCTGATAAAAAGGCGTTACATCAGCCCAGACGTTTTTTTCGGACGGACGGCTAACGTTAATTTCCTGTAAATCGGTTGTGGCATAAGGAGTTACGTCCATTAAGTCGGCGCGTAATTCGTTAAGTACCACAACTCTGTCGGCAAGCGACATAAACTGTCCGTACAATCCTCTGATAGCAGCATCGGCAGCATCCACATCGGTATATGCGTGTTTGTAGTCGAGCACTTCGCCCGGCTCAATATCAACGCAGGAAGTGAATAAAGGCACAAACGCAAGTAATGCAATAAAAAATGTACCTAAACGATGATTTGTTGGTTTTTTGTTCATATTTTTAAATTTATAAAATGGGATAAATCCCATTTCTATTGAAATAATTTGTTTTTAATTTCAGATTTCAAGATTTCAAGATTTCAACGTAGTTAGAAGTTTTGCACCGTGTTTTTAATTTCAAAATTTCAGATTTCAAGATTTCAACGTAGTTAGAAGTTTCGCACCGTGTTTCTTTGTTTATTATTCATTTTTTCACCCCCCGCCCTGAAGGGTGCTGCTTTGTATGGCGCGATAACATTTAAACATTTTGGCTCACTGTTCCCCTTTAGGGGTTAGGGGTTTTCGCGCCTTCGCACCGTTTTTCTTTGCCTTTTTCTTATTGTCTGAACTTTGATTTTAATATGATTTTTTATGATTACTGACCGACTAAAATAAAACCGTTTCCGTTAATGTCTTTATTCTCACGCTATTAGCGCATGTTTTTGATATAATGAGGTAATGAGGTTGAAAAATATATGTTATATTATTGCTACTGAGGTTGTTTTGTTTTTTAGATTAGGTAAAAATGAGGTCTAA
>JAITPP010000209.1 GCA_031289385.1 Prevotellaceae bacterium
ATTTAAAATCAGCAATTACAAATATTGATGTTCGTTAATTATAATATAAGCAAAAACCCGCATGAAATATAGAAAAATGCGATATCAATAAAAAATATTTTCAATTATTAAGGCAATAACCAATAAGAATATAAATGAGGCTTAATAGTCTAATTTACAAATTAATAATATTAAATAATATAATATTTACATATTAATATCTAATTAATATTTATTTTATTTTCTACTATTTTTAATATTTCGGTTTCTAATTTACACGCATCGTCGGCTATTTTTTGGGCTTTGGCAAGTATATTTTGCACATAAATTTTGTCGTCCAAACCCGATGCGTTTATTTTCACATTCAAAAATGCGCCCAAAACTCCCGAACGCGCGGCTAACGCGCCAACGCCCGCATCGCTCACCGAATTTGGATTTCCTGTTTCAGCCATAGCCTTCATCACTTGCATCGAATTGTAACAGAGTTGCATAACGCTAAAAGGAATTTCTGTTGCATATTGCGTTGCCTGTTGTATTTTTTGTTTGCGTATTTGTTTTTCTTTGTCGTTTTTTTTGGGCAATGCAAAAGCATCCATAATTTTATTGAAGGCATCGGTATCTTCATCAACTTTTTTCAGAAGTGCATCGATAAATGTTTTGCCTTGTTCCGCCCAATTTGAAAATTCTTCCCAACGCTCGTCCCAGCCTGCTTTGTGCGCCGATAAATTTGCAACCATAGTTCCAAGCGCCGCGCCAAGCGCACCCATATATGCCGAAATTGAGCCGCCTCCCGGCGCAGGTGATTCGGACGCCGTTTCGTTTACAAATTTTTTAAGACTAAAATCTATCAGTTGCCTTTTGTCATCTTTATCGGCAAGGATATATTCTATAATTTTTTTATTGGGTTCGAAAGGATATAATTCGTCTAAACCCAGCGATTTTACTGCAATTTTTATAATTTCATCATCCGAAATTCCTGCCGAACGCTGTTGTTTTTTCAAAAAATATTTTCCTGCGTCAAGCATCGCTTTTAAAGGAACAACGCCAACAAGTTCCGAGCCTGTAACTCGTAATCCTCGCGCCAAAGCCCGTTCGCAAACTTTGTCAAAAGCAATGTGCATCGGTGCAACATCAATATCAGTAAGGTTCATTGATATTTGTGCAACGCCGTATTCTTCAATAAACCAGCCTATTGCTTTTACCGATTTCAACAATCCCGAAATCCAAATTTCATTTCCGTTTTCGTCCACAACTTTTTTGCTTACAGGCGATGAAGTTTCGCGTTTCGGACGTCCTTTTTCGCGCACATCAAAAGCAATGGCATTTGCCCGCCGCACCGAAGTTGTATTAAGATTTACGTTATATGCTATCAAAAAATTTCGTGCTCCTACTGCAATTGCGCCCGTTTTCGGCAAAAATTCATCGCGTCCGAAATCGGGTTTCCACTCGCTTTTCGATAATTTCTCTTTCAAACCTTCGTACTCCCCTGCCCTACAATCGGCAAGATTTTTTCGCTGCTGAGTAAAAGCCGCCATTTCGTAACAGTAAACAGGAATATTTAATTCGTCGCCTATGCGTTTTGCCAAATTTCGTGCATATTCAACCGTTTCGTCCATAGTTATATTAGAAATAGGAATTAGCGGAAGCACGTCGGTTGCGCCAAAACGCGGATGTTCGCCGTGATGTTTACTCATGTCAATCAATTCGCTTGCTTTTTTTACGGCAAGAAATGCGGCTTCGCAAACTTCGCAAGGTGTACCAACAAATGTAACAACAGTGCGATTTGTGGCTTTTCCTGCGTCCACATTTATTAGCGTAACGCCATCAACACTTTCGATGCTATCGGTTATTTGCTTGATAATGTTCATATCGCGCCCTTCGCTGAAATTGGGAACGCACTCAACAAGCTGAGATTGCGCAACTGCGTTGTCTAAGGTATTTTGGGATGTTGTTTTCATTTTTTTTATTTTGAAAAAAAATATTTTATCACTAAAATTTATTTTACTTTACAGCGATTGTTTCAATTTCGACAAGTGCGCCAAGCGGCAATTTTGCTACTTCAAACGCTGCCCGCGCAGGTGGATTTTGCGAATAAAATTGAGCATAAACTTCGTTCATTGCTGCAAAATCGTTTATATTATCGAGCAAAACTGTTGATTTTACTACATCGCCGAATGAATATCCGCAGGCTGCAAGTATAGCCTCAACATTTTTCAGACATTGCGCCGTCTGTTCTTTTATTCCGCCTTCAACAAATTTTGATGTTGCGGGATTTATCGGTAATTGCCCCGAAATATAAAGAGTTCCATTTACTTCTATTGCTTGACTGTATGCACCCACAGCCTTCGGAGCGTTTTCTGTTGATATTATTTATTTCATATTTTTATTTATTTTATTGTTTTGTTTTATTCATATTTTCAAATACACTTTTTATCTGCAAAAATCGATGTAATCGGTGTGTTTAAAACTCATATTAAAAACAGCAAAAATTATTCACGATTAAAAAAACATCAATTCACAAGGCAAATATACAAATTATTTTTGCGATAACCGTATATATTATTTACATTATTTAATATGTTTGTATTTTTTTGTTTATGATGCTTTTGTTTATGATGTTTTTTTGTCATGCAGTAAAAGAAATTATACAAAAACGCGGCAAAAGTATTAAAGATATTTTAAATCAACTCTAATAATTTCCACCCGCTTTCAGTACGAACAAATAAATTATTGATTTTCAATCATTAATCACTTTGAAGTTTAATAAAGTTTAATAAAAACCGATGAAAAATTAACAATTAAGAATGAAGAATAATTACGAATTACGAAACTAAAAATTACGAAACTAAAATTCAATTATGAATTACGAATTACAAATTACAAAACTAAAATTCAATTACGAATTACAAAATCACGAATTACGAAACTAAAATTCAATTACAAATTACGAAAATTACGAATTACGAATTACGAAACTAAAATTCAATTATGAATTACGAAATTACAAATTACGAAACTAAAATTCAATTACGAATTACGAAATTACAAATTACAAAACTAAAATTCAATTACGAATTACGAAACTAAAAACAATTACAAATCCCACGCCCTGCAAGGGCAATTTATTTCAGCATAGGGCAACGCCCTACGAAAAAAATGCAAACAAAAAAGTGCGGAGCACAAAAGCGAATTAGAATTACAACCGCTCACCCGCACGATTTGAAGAGTTAAGAATTAAGAATTATTCGTAATTCGCAATTTTTAATTAGTAATTGAAAAAAGGGTGTAAAATATGTTGAAAATGATTAAAAAACATTCGTTCCAAATTTGTAAATTTGTTTTAATACTTATTTTTATGAATTCCCTTAGTAGCCAAGTAAACCACTCACCAATTACCCTTCTTTTCAATATTTTAACAAGGGAATAAGGTAAAAATGTCAAGAAAAATTTGATACTAAAAGGGTACTCACAAAAATAAGAGTAAAAAAAGAACGAACATTTGCAAAAATAAACCTTTAATTTTTTACACCCCACCCTACGTACTTAAATATCAATAGAAATTGATGTTTTATTTTTCTAAATCTATTTACAAAACTATGCTATCAGTCACTTTTTCACTTCGTTATAAAACCACAACGCCACGTCGGCATACCTGAATTTTTGTCGCGAAAAGTGCGGAAATTGTGATTTTTGCCCTATACGTTTTATGTCTGCCTCTGTTCGGTTAAAGCCTGCATTGTAGGCGACTGCATAAAATTACAGTTTTCGGCTTCGTCGGTAAGCTATTATTTATTATTGATTATTTTTACACATGACAAAATTCCAATAATCTATATAATAAACTGATATTTAATTATTTATTTTACATTAATTTAAATCTTATTTTAATCATTGCGCTTCTTGGGCGCAAATTGTAACTGTAATAATATGTGCTGATGTCGTTGTATGATGCCGAAATATATTGTTTTGAATTGAGTATGTTGTTCAATTCAAATTCAATATCATATTTTTTACTTTTAAATTTAATGCCTGCATCTGCAAAAGAGGTATAACGGTTAGTTGCAGCACTGTTGTAACTATGTTCTATTTTTGCATTTATTGTAAGGGTTTTAACCGGATATATGCCAATTTCTACTTTTTGTGATGTGCTTGTTATAGCAGGAAAACGCTCAGGACGTTCTACCGTATAATTTTTATTTTTATTCCATGCAAGCGAATAATTTACAGATGCAAACGAAAAAGGATTTACATTTATACTGCCGCCTGCGTTGTACTGTTGCGAACGATAATTTAATACTTCGTTCTGAATGAGCAACTCGTTTTTATTTTCGCCATATCCTCCGTGAACGCGAATAGTTCCCGAAAATATTGATAATCCTTTGCTGCCACTGAAACTTATTTGATAGCCATCCGATTTTGTTGGCTGGTTAATAACGGTTTTCATACTCATTATACCTTGATAACTGTATCCGTACAATAAGTTCTTTTGCGAACGATTATAACCGACAGTTACATTCAAAAACAACGATTTAAAGGGATTACGATAAGAAACGGATGTACTTATGTTTTTATTATCGGATTCAAATAGTTTGTCGATAGAATTGCGCAATAAACTTCGGTAACTGTGCATTATATAAGCGGTATAACTTGAATTCATATCGCCAAATGACTTTTCCATTTTTGCTTGTGCTCCAATGGTAACATTGTTTGTAATATTGTAACCCAGCGAAAGTGATGGATTAAACATTAATTTGCTATTATGTTCTGATTTATTCGGAATGCGATCATCTATCGCAAGCAGATAATAGCCAACGGGAATAGTGGCTGTTGCTCTGAACTTGTTGATTTTATATGAATATGTTTGATATATGCCTGTTTGATAGGTATTGTAGTAAAGATTATTTTTTAATGAATCGGCGGTTTCTGCGATATTATTATTTGTGATATATTTCAATTCCGTATTCAAGTTGCGAATATCAGCACGCCCCCATACGGCATAATCCAATGTGAAATTGCCAAGTTTTAATCCGTATGAAAATCTTAAAACTGTTGCCATATCTCTTGATACAGCCTCTTGTGTTACAGCCGACAAATCATTTCTGTCAAAATAATTTACAGGGTTTATGTTCAATGAATGTGGCTTGTAGCCATAGCCGACTGAAAAATAAATATTATAAAAATTATATTTTACATTTTTCACCAAACTAAATGTATTGTCAAACGAAAAAACAGGTTTATCAAGATATTGAGAAATGGATTCGGTTGTATTCAGGGCATTGCTAAATGTTTTTCCAACAGCATTATCGCCATTCCAACTTCCTTTAAAATTTAATCTGTTTCGCAAGTATATGTTATTTGCATTATTTTCTAACGATAATGCGATTTCGGCATTGTTTATTTTGCTTGCCGAATTTATTTGTTCTTCAATCACAAGCGTACTGTCGCCCGAAAGATATTGCTCGTACAGCGAATAACTTTCTTTTTTGATATAGTCATTATGATACAACGCGCTAACATTAAGTTGCATATCATTGTTTAATTTGAATAAATGATTAATGCTTGCGGTGTGAGTATTGTTTTGCAAATAGCGTTTTTGGGGAACAGGCGGCGTGCTTGGCGATTGTACCGACAGAATACCGCCTGAATTCATTACTACTCGTTCGTAATCATAATGAGTTCTAAGTTCAGAGGCAACATCATCGCCCGAATTATTGCCTTTGTATGTACTCATATTTTGCTTTTTACCTGTAAAATACATTAAAATTAATTCGGCTTTCCACAATAAAGGTTCGTAACCCAATCCGACTGCGCCGTTTAGGCTGGCTGTACCTTTTGCACTGTCTTTAAGTTTGAGATTGATAGCGGCAGCATCCGAAAATACTTTGTCTTTAAGCGCCTTTATAGGTTGATGATTTTCGAGAACTTGAACGGTTGCAACATCTTTTGCCGCAATATTGCTTGTTGCAAGTCCGTAGCGCCCTTGAAGCAAATCCAAATTTTCGATATAAAATTTATTTATTCCTTTTCCGTTATACGTTATTTTGCCATTTAAATCAACGTCAATTCCGGGCATTTTCTGTAATACATCGCCAATTACACGGTCGTTTTGATCGGCATACGAAGCAACATTATAGTTTAACGTATCGCCTCTTTGCGTTATTTTTGATGCCGATACGGTTGCTTCTTTCAATTCCAAAGGTTTTTCGTTTATCGAAAAATCTAATTTTGCCGAACGGTTTACAACTGTTTTTTTATGTTTGCCAATGTTTATGCCCGAAACGGTAATAACAATACTGTCGGCATTGCCCTTGTAGGTTACGGAATAAATCCCATCATCATTTGTTGATGTATAGCCGGATATTACTAAACTGCCTTTCGACTGTACTGTTATAGTAGCAATCACAGGATTGCCTTCCGTGTTTTTTACATTTCCGTTAATAATAGTTTGTGCTGATAAATAACATGAAAAAAATAATAATCCGATAAATAACGTCTGCTTCATATA
>JAITPP010000240.1 GCA_031289385.1 Prevotellaceae bacterium
GCGGGAAATTCCCGCAAAAAGCGGGAAGTTTCCTAAAAAAAGCGGGAAATTCCCGCAAAAAATAGCAAATTGTCGCAAAAACTGACAAGATGACAGTATTAATAGTTAGATAACAAAAAATAAATAAACTGTAAAAGATTGTTTTTTAAAGTAGAGACGGATAATTATCCGTCTCCATGATAATTTGCCATTTTGCAGAGACGGATAATTATCCGTCTCTACGGGATCTGAATATTTATTTATACAAAACACCTTTGCAAACTTTGCGGTAAAAAAAAGAAAAAACAAAAACTAAACACAACGTTCACAAAGTTTTTCACAAAGAACCTTAACTTCCCTAACTTCTTAACTTCTATAACTTTCTTGCTTCTATAACTCACTTTTTCAAATCAGCCAAAATATTGTCGAGCGAAGTTAAATCGGTAATTAAAACTTGTCGTGCTTTGCTACCTTCAAAAGGTCCTACAATGCCTATTGCTTCGAGTTGATCCATAATTCGTCCTGCGCGATTGTAGCCGAGCGAAAGTTTTCGCTGAATAAGCGATGTCGAACCTTGTTGTGCCGCAACTACAAGTCTTGCCGCCTCTTCAAAAAGTTTATCAAGGTCGTTTGTATCAACATCGGCTATTTTTTCATTTTCTTCGCCTGTATATTCGGGAAGTTCAAATGCTGTTGGATAGCCTTGTTGCTTACTTATGTAAGATGTAATTCGTTCTACCTCGTCGGTTTCAATTAAGGCACATTGCAGACGTGTAAGTTCGCTGCCGATAGAAATAAGCATATCGCCGCGCCCAATAAGTTGATTTGCTCCGGGTTGATCTAAAATTGTGCGCGAATCAACCATTGCCGTAACCCGAAAGGCTATACGTGCAGGGAAATTGGCTTTAATCAATCCTGTAATAATATTTGTTGTTGGACGTTGAGTTGCAATTACAAGATGAATTCCAATAGCGCGAGCCAACTGAGCAAGACGCGCAATAGGCTCTTCAACTTCGCGTCCGGCTGTCATTATTAAATCGGCAAATTCGTCGATAATTACAACTATATATGGCAAAAACTTATGTCCTTTGAGAGGATTTAGTTTGCGGTTTATAAATTTTTCGTTGTATTCCTTAATGTTTCGCAACTGAGCGTTTTTCAGCAAGCCATATCGGCTGTCCATTTCAATGCAAAGCGATTTTAATGTGTGTATTACTTTTTGATTTTCGGTAATCACAGCCTCGTCGGCATCGGGCAATTTTGCAAGAAAATGATGTTCGAGTTTTGAATATAATGTAAGTTCCACTTTCTTTGGGTCAACCATTACAAATTTTAATTGCGATGGATGTTTTTTGTAAAGAAGCGAAGTTATAATTGCATTCAAACCTACCGATTTTCCTTGTCCCGTTGCGCCTGCAACTAATAAGTGAGGCATTTTGCAAAGGTCGAATGTAAATGTTTCGTTTGATATTGTTTTGCCCATCACCACAGGCAGTTCAAAGCGTGTTTCCTGATATTTTTTAGAGCAAATCAGCGATTTCATCGATACTATTGCAGGGTTTTCGTTAGGTATTTCAATGCCGACTGTTCCCTTGCCGGGAATAGGTGCAATTATTCTGCAACTCCATGCCGATAGGCTCAGAGCAATATCGTCTTCGAGGCGTTTGATTGTTGCAATTCTTATTCCTTCGCTGGGAACAATTTCGTAAAGCGTAACTGTTGGTCCCGGCGTTGCAATAATGCGTTTTATACCTATTTTATAATGCGAAAGAGTTTCAACAATTTTGTTTTTATTTCGTTCGAGTTCTTCGGTTGTCATTTCGCCACCGCCTTTGCCTGCGTAGTCTTCCAATAAATCTACAAGCGGAAGTTTATACGACGACAAATCAAGCGTAGGATCGTACAAAGTAGTGTCTATCTGGCTTACATCTAAGGTTTCGTCGTCATCAAATTTGTTTATTTCAAGCGGTTTGATAGTTATATTTTTATCGTCTTCGTGTTTATCATCATCTTCATCCAATCCTTCGTCTTCAATATCATTTTCGATATTCGGAGTTTTGTTTTCTTTGGGTGCAATTGTTTTTTCTTTGTTTGTTTCCGTACAAATATCTTGTTTTTTCTTACGTTTGAATAATTTTGCTATCCACAAAAACATTCGCTCTATTTTAAGAATTGTATTTCGATTTATAAAAATGGCGAGCAAAACAAATGAAAAAACGAGCAAAAGCACAGTACCGGCAACGCCTATGGTTTTTTGCAGCCAAAGACTTGTAAAATGTCCATGTGCACCGCCCATTCCGTTGGTAAGAAGTTTTGTATGCAAAATATTATTGTTGATAAATCCTAATGCGATTGAAATAACAATTGTGCTTAGCGCAATAGCAAATAGAGTTTTGTAAAACGGTATTCCTCTTATTTTCAGCAAGCGAAAACCCAATATCGCTATAAAAAACGGTATGCCGATAGCCGCAAATCCAAACAAATTATCAACAAAAAAACTTGCAATTTTGAATCCCGAACTGCCGCCTTGATTTTGAACATCTACATCGGGACTGTTTGATAAACTTTGATCGCTTTTCCACGAAAAAAAGTGCGATATGATTGAAAATGTTAAAAATATAGATACCAATACAAAGGCTACGCCAACAATGAATTTAAATCTCTCGTCGTGCCAGAATTTAGTTGTTTCGTTTTGTTTATTACTTTTTCGTTTTGCCATTAGTTATTCTTAATTTATAAATTCAGGAATATAATTTAATTTTTTGCAAAGGTACAAAATAAAGAATAAAAATTTACGATTTACGATTTTTGATTTACGATTTTTGTTTAAAAATGCGAAGAATTAAGAATTAAACTATCTCCGACTTTTATCCTAAGGTAGTTTAATCAAGTACTTTTGCACTTTACCTTGAAAATTTTGCCATCATTATAACTATTTAGTAATCAGATATAAAGACACAAAATCTCAATATGTTTTTAAATAAATAATATTATAATTATTAAAATATTAGTTAATTATATGTTTTTTTTGATTTTTATCATATAGTAAATAATTTTTCATATTATTACCAAAAAAATTATTACCTTTGAGCAATAATTTTTCTAATTTAATAATATTAAAAACATATAATTATGCATCTGAAAACTGTTTTATCATTATCGTTAATTTTGTTTGCGAACATAAATATTTTGGCTCAAACAAAAAATGTGGATATCGACAATTTGCGTTTCAATGTCGCATATCGGAATACTCCCGAAAAACCATTAAACCCAATGGCTTTTAGTTACACAACAAAAGTAAGCGCCTCGAAAAGCACCGAACAGCGCGTTTCTACCGATGAAATTAATTCATTATTGTATATCAGCGGACAGCAAAAAGTTGATGATGCCGATGCACCTTTAATTATGGCTGTCAGTTTAGGCGATTTATTTGTCAAAAGCAGCAACGTAAGCGAGCGCGTGGAACAATCGAAGGATAAAGAAGGAAAAGTTACATCCACCCGTCGTTATTACAAACTTGTTGTGGTTTATACATTTGAATCGTCATTTAAAATTGCGCAGGGAGGTAAAATATTGCAGGACGGCACAATACATTATCGCAGTAATGATTTTACTTACGGCTCAAGCGAATTCAGTTCACGCAAAGAAGCCGCCGACCTTTGGAACAACAACAAAGATGTGTTTGTTTCGGATTTTACAACTCAATTATCCAAATCGGCAGCAGGTACGGCATCTTCAATAGCAACACGGTTGTACGGTTTTCCGGCAGTACGTACAAATGATATTATAGAAACTACCGACGAAAAAAAACATAACGAAAACGAAACGTTCAGAAATGCCTGCAACAAACTGAAAACCGAATTTGAAACTATGACTCCCGAAAAAGGACTTAACAAAAATAATATTCTCGACATAATAGAATATTTCAAATCAATACCGACAAAATATACCGACAAAAAACTCAAAGCCGATATAAAATTGCGGTATGCGGCATATTTCAATTTGTGTAAGATATTTCTGTATTTAGATGAGCCTGAAAATGTTCGCGAATACGCAACATTGCTTATAGAAAATGATTACGACAAAAAAGACGGCGAAAAATTTATAAAAACAGCCGAAGAAGTCAGAGCAGTATTGACACGCACCGAAATTAACACTCGCCATTTTAATCCTG
>JAITPP010000309.1 GCA_031289385.1 Prevotellaceae bacterium
CTTTTTCTTATCAAGGAATTTCAACGTCTCAAAGAAGACGAACAGAGAACAAAATCTCTTGAATGGAACTTGCAACGCACGCTGTCCAAAATCAATTACCGTATTCATACCGAACATTATCTAAACTTTGATTTTAATGTGATTTTAATGATTAATATGATTGGAATACAAAATAATAATAATCAAAATAATCACTCTAAAATCACAGTTCAGACAATTGAAGTAGAAAAAAAATCAATTAATAATTAACAATTAACAATTATTTTGCGTTCTTTGCGGTAAAAAACAAACTTGATAACTTTACAAACTTGATAAACTTTATAACTTTAAAAACTTTACAAACTTGATAAACTTTATAACTTTAAAAACTTTACGAACTTGATAAACTTTACGAACATTACAAACTTTATAAATTATAAATAAAAAATAAAAAAAATGGAACAATATTTACAAATTCCCGACAATTACATACAACTTTTTTTGGTTGTAGCATTTTCGTTGGTTATAGGATTATCGCAACGAAAAATGCAGCTGAAAAGCGAAGACCATGAGGCTTTTTTCGGCTCTGACAGAACATTTACTCTTATCGGAATATTAGGCTATGTTCTTTATATCATCAATCCCGAAACAAAAATATTTTGGGGCTGCGGAGGCATCGGATTATTGATTTTGCTGGCGGTTAATTATTATTTCAAATTATACCATTTGCGCCGCTATGGAATCACATCTATTGTTACGGCTTGCATCACATATTGTATTCCCACGCTGGTGATGACGCAGCCGATTCAGTTTAGCCTGCTGGTTTTGGTTATAGTGCTGTTGCTTACCGAGATGAAAGAAACATTTATATCGGTAACAAGCCGCATGAACAACGACGAATTTATGACTTTGGCAAAATTTCTAATCATAGGCGGAATAATTTTGCCAATACTTCCCGACGAACGGATTTTTGCCTCCATAAACATCACTCCGCGCAACGTATGGCTGTCAACGGTAGTGATTTCGGGAATGTCGTATGCAAGTTATCTGTTGCAGAAATTTGTTTTTCGCGATTCGGGATTGCTGGTTTCGGGCATTCTCGGCGGATTGTACAGCAGCACCGCAACAACCGTTGTGTTATCGCGCAAAAGCAAAAAAGCACCCGAATATTTACGCTATCATTACAGCGGCGCAATTATAACAGCCATAGGAATGATGTTTATACGCATAGCAATATTACTGCTGATATTTAACATGTCGTTATTCAGCCATGCGTGGTATTTCTTTTTGATAATGGCTGCCGTAACCACAACCATAGGATTGTGGACGTATTACTACAAAAAACCAACAGAAGAACAACTGAAACAAATAGAAAATATAGAAGACGACAGAAATCCGCTGGAATTTAAAGTTGCGCTGATTTTTGCAGCACTGTTTGTATTGTTCACAGTGATAACCAATTACACCATTAATGAATTTGGAACACAGGGATTAAAAGTTCTTTCGTTTGCTGTTGGTATTACCGATATTACGCCGTTTATAACAAATCTTTTTCAGGATACATCGGTATCAACACTGGTAGTTATGGCAACATTTATAGCAACATTCAGCAACAACATCATGAAATTGGGATACGCCTTAGTGCTTGGCGCAAAAACCAACAGAAAACCGCTAATATCGGGACTTGCAATAGTAAGCCTCATAAATTTGATATTACTGTTTCTTATGTAGAAGTTTTTTGATATGAAAAATATTTTATTTATTATGAAAAAAAATTATTATGATAGAAGAACAAATTACACAAGCACAAGATACATTGCAAGTTGATACGTTTAAACTTTACTCTCAAAAAGCAATATCAATTGCAACATTTTTGGGCAGCCCATTGGTTGCAGGTATATTGGCACGACAGAATTTTATTAATTTAGGACAAAAACGATTGGGAAAAATCGCTCTAATTTTAGGCATTCTTTCAACTATTCTTTTGTTTGCAGGTATTCTGTTGCTTCCCGAAAGCGTTTTGGACAAAATTCCCAATGCTTTAATTCCTCTGTTTTATACAGGTATTATTTACTTAGCCATTGATGAATATCAAGGAACTGCTATCGACGAGCACAAAGAAAACAATAAACCATTCTATTCTGTGTGGCGAGCCGCAGGTATTGGTGTAATAGGTGCGTTGATAATAGTGGGCGGAATTTTCGGGTATAATTATATGTTTTCGGATAATTTTAACGCAGAAAAATATAATACGGGACTTGACACTTTTTTTAAAAATGAAGAAAAAACATTACAGTTAGTTACCGTTTTGGAAAGTGGAGATTCTGCAAAAATTATATACCAGATTGACAATGTTGCTATCCCTGCATGGAATGAAAACATAGCCATAATTGACGATTTAGATAAAATTGAAAACCTGTCGAAACGATTTAAAGAGCAAAATGATATATTAAGACATTATTCAGAATTGAGAATAGAGGCTTTTGAATTGATGAAAAAGGCTACTATGGAAGACTCTGATAACTACAATATGCAAATATACAATTTGAATAATCAAATGGGTATAATGATAAAAAAGTTAGAAGATTTATAAAAAACGCAACAGTTCGGCGTAGTTTCCAAACCATTAGAACGATGGATAAAAGCCGCAGGCATTACAAAGAAAATCACATTTCATTGTTTCCTGCATACATTTGCGACGCTGCAATTATCAAACGGAACGGACATTTATACCGTCAGCAAGATGTTAGGGCATACTCATGTGAAAAACCACACAGATTTATGCAAAAGTAGTTGATGAAAAAGAAAGAAAAAGCGGCACACGCTATAAATCTGAAATAAAAATCGTAACTTTGCACCTTTAATCTGATATAAAATATGACAATAAAAGCGAAACCGTTTTTGAAATGGGCGGGCGGCAAAACACAATTAATTAACGAT
>JAITPP010000004.1 GCA_031289385.1 Prevotellaceae bacterium
TCTTCTGCTGGGTATAAGAAACCGTAGCCAAAAAGCCGTTAGGAACTTCTTCGCATCTGTTTTGTAAAAAATAAATTAATAAACCTTTTATGCAAATGTTTTGTCCTATCAACATTTAAACCCTCTGATTCACTCCACTTTAATAGATTATCCATTTTTATCCCTAAATACCAAATACTAATTACCAAATACTAATTACTGAATACTAAATACCAAATACCAAATACCAAATACTAATTACTAAATACTAATTACTGAATACTAAATACCAAATACCAGATACTAACGACTAATTACTAAATACCCGTCCTTTTATCTTTTCCCAACTTTTATCAATGATATTATTTATCTGTGTTGATATTTTTAGTTTGTACAGCAAAACGCCTGTCAGTACGCCTATGATGAGGCTTCTGTATGCAGCGTCAATGTATGGATTTTGAGTCCAATTGGGCAATAAATAATTTATGCCGATTAAGCCCAATATCAAAATAATTTGTTTTAACGTATTGATTGTGTACGGATTTCCTTTTACTTTTTTCAAAACTATCCATTGCTGAACGCTATAACTCAACAAGCAGGTTGTAAATGATGCTATTGCTGCGCCGGTAATGCCAAGAGCAGGTATAAGTAAAAGATTGGTTACCACTCCTATACCGAAAATAAAAAACGAGAAAAACAAACTCCAATAATAATAACTTGAATAAGCAATTAATATTCCGCCGAAATTCAATGTTATTGCTATCATTTTTGCCAAACATAGAAACAAAACAACCCATTTGCCTTGCGCAAACGTTTCTCCATCGGGAATTATTGCAAAAATATTGTCGATATTAATCCAGATAAATACGAATATTATACTGCCGCTAATTAATTGATGTATAGAAATATCTTTGTATAATTTATTGGCTTTTTCAAAGTCGTTGTTTTTTAAGGCATCGGCAGCAATCGGAGCTGCAATTGCACTTAGCGAACGAGATGGCATCTCAATCATTGCCGCTATGCTCATTACAATAGTATAAATTCCTGTAAAATAAAGCCCTTTGAGCGATGCAAGCATGAAAGTATCAAGTTGATTAAGAATGCTTCCGCTTACTGCTGTAAAAAATAAAAATCCAGTGTATTTTAATATTTTGTTACGCAGTGGGTTATCTATAAATTTTTTGTCGTGTTTTAAAGTAATTGTATCAAATCGGCGAATATAAAGAAATGTAATAATCATCGCAACGGCATAAACTGATATTGTGCAAGTTACTAATTGTGTAAGTGTTAAAAAACGAAATCCGTAAAGCACATAAAAAGTTAGCAATAAAGCGCGAACGCCGACTTCGCGAATTAATTTTGGTACGGCTATTCGCATTTTAATATTTGAATAAGTTTCAAATAGTATCCAATACATTAAAAAGAGTATCAGGGGAATAATCCAATTAAAATATTCAACATAAAGCGACGATTTTTCCGAAAAAAATCCTATAATAATATTTTTAAATATGATTACAAGAGGAATAAAAATTATAGCGCCTATTGCAGGAAGTAAAAGCAAATAAAAGAAAAAACCATTGTCTTTATTCTTATCGTTTTTGAAATACGGAAAAAAGCGTATTGCCGACGATGTCGCGCCAAACATCGCTAACGAGCAAATTAAAAAACCTGATTCATAAAGCACTTTCATCAATCCTATTTCTTCTTTGCTTAAAAAAAGAGGCTGAACAATCAACATAGTTATCATCCCGATGATTGTTCCGATATAATGAACTATTGTGCCTTTTATGCTTTGTCGAAATATTATTCCCATAATTTATAATTTAATGCCTTCTTCAATAGATATTTTTGATTTCCAGCATATTATATTGTTGTTATTTTCTATTGGCGCAACGGCATACATTACGTCCAACGGGCGATAAGGCAATCCTCCCCAATCAATGTTACACGTTTTATTTTCTGTTTTTGCAATTAATTTCGCTAAATCCCTGATTTTAGTGCCAACGCCTGTGCCAATATGAAATTCTTCGCCATTAGGCATATTTTCGATTATTTTCGGCATACATTCAATTGTTTTAATAAAGAAATTAGTAACATCATTAATATGTATAAAATCAAGTATTTGTTCACCTTTTGTCATTTTTATCGGCGTTTGCGATTCGAGCGATTCTTTAATATAATCTATAATTTTTTTTGCCGTATAATCGCCTCCATAAATTGTATATGGAACTGCGGTAATGTATTTGAAACCAGCCAAATTAGAGTAGTACTCAACAAAATAACGAAATGCCGATTTTGTTGCCGTATATAAATAAGCATCATTTATTTTGTCAGTTCCCAGCCGATATTCGGCAAACGAGCCTACATTTACAAACAATTTCAGATTGTTACATTCGGTTAATGTTGAAAGTAGTTTTACTCCAAATTCGATATTTGCCTCAATCATTGGTTGTATAATTTCTGCATCGTTGCGGCTTGTAGATAGAGTTGCTAAATGAATTACAATATCAGGATTAAACCTGATAATACTTTCATAATCAGTTGATAATATATGTTTGCATTTTAAATTATTAAATAAATTTTGCGCTTTTTCTACATTGCGATTTACTGTCAAAATTTCGATATCGTTATACGTATTGGCAAGTTGTGAAATTAACGTTTTTCCCACAAATCCTGTTGCGCCTGTAATTAATATCTTACTCATAACAATTAAATTTATTTCAAAGATAATCAAATTTTAATAAATGGAGGCAGGTTTGCATCTCTTTCCGAAATAATAGGATTTTCAATTCCCCATTCAAATCCGAAACTGTCATATCTTATGCCTACATCGTCTTTTGCCGAATGTTCTTGTGTTGCCATGTACATAAAGATTGATTCATTGCTGGTTACGCGATAACCGTGAGCGCAGCCAATTGGAATATAAAGCGATTTTGGCGACTGTTCCGACAATTCAATATCAAAGATATTTCCGTAAGTTGTTGAATCTTTGCGAATATCGAGTATTACATCGTGAACTTTTCCTTGAATGATAGAAACAATTTTTTCGCAGGCAAATTCTCCTGTCTGCAAGTGCATGGCTCGTATTACATTCATTTTTGACTTAGTAAACCAAACTTCTTTTATGTTGATATTTATGTCGTTACCAATGTTATTTAAATAAAAACTTGAAGTAAATGGCTTAAATAATTGCCCTCTTATGTCGTTAAAAGGGTTAATTTCTATCACATAAAGTCCGTTAATATTTGTTTCGATAATTTTCATTTTTTTGTATATTTAAGTATTTGATTAACACATAAATCATATACGTCCAATGTCTCATATTTTTTATACCATTCTACGGTAAGTTCTACCGTTTCTTTTAGGCTTAAACGTGGACTCCAATTCAGGCGCGATTGTGCTTTTTTAATGTCAAGAGTTAGTAATTGCGCTTCGTGTAAATTATCATTTGTTATTATATTTTTCAATTCTCCTTTGCCATAATTGGATACTATCTGATTTGCTATTTCCCAGACATTTGCGATGGAATTTGTAACAGGTCCGAAATTCCAGCCTTCGCAATAATCAATAGGATTTTCCCACATTTTTTGTGCCAAAAGCAGGTAGCCGCTCAATGGCTCAAGCACATGCTGCCAAGGACGAATAGCCTTTGGATTACGAATTTCAATTGCCGTATTCGATTCTATTGCACGAATGCAATCGGGAATTATGCGATCTTTCGTCCAATCGCCGCCACCGATAACGTTTCCAGCGCGAGCGCTTGCAATTGATTTTCCGTGTTTTTCATAATCTTTCGGATTCATAAACGAGCGCCGCCACGACGAAATTGCTATTTCCGCCGCCCCTTTCGACGATGAATACGGGTCGTAACCGCCCATTGCATCTTCTTCTTTGTAGGGAGTGAGTTGTTCTTTGTTTTCATAGCATTTGTCGCTTGTTATCATTACCGCAACTTTTGCCGCCGAACAAGCTCTAAATGCCTCCATTAAATTAATGCTTCCAATTACATTGGTTTCGTATGTTTCAGTAGCATATTTATATGATTGTCGAACAAGCGATTGCGCTGCTAAATGAAATACAATTTCTGGTTGATATTTTTCAAAAGCATCTTTTAATTGATTAATATCACGAATGTCCCCGCGCAAGTCTATTATCTTTTCGCCTATTTTCGACAAAACAAAATTATCTTTTTCGGTATAAGCATCTTGCGCAAAACCAATAATTTGAGCCCCCATCTGATGCAACCAAACCGCAAGCCATGACCCTTTAAATCCGGTATGTCCTGTTATTAAAACTCGCTTATTTTTGTAAAATTCCAACATTTTAATTATTTGATATTATTTATTTTATGTGTAAAAAAATTTATTTTTTTTCTTAAAGTTATAAAAGTGCATTAAAAAATTGTAATCACTTGTTATATAGGACAATATCTGTTGTTATCTGCATTTTTTGTTTAAATATAAAATTATTATTATTTTGATATTCAGATATTTGTGTTTTTAGTTAATTACCAAATTTTCCACAGTGCTTTTCCAGAACTCCAAAGTTCGTTCAATTCATTGTTATCTCGTAATGTATCCATCGGTTTCCAAAATCCTGCATATTTGTACGCATGAAGTTGTTTTTCTTTTATAATTCGTTGCATTGGCTCATGTTCAAACATCTCATTATCACCATTTATATAATCAAATAATTTGGGCTCGCAAACAAAAAAGCCTGCATTAATCCACGAGCCGCTTTCTTTTGGTTTTTCTAAAAATGAGCGTACAATGCCATCATTTTCTATATCAAGCACACCTAATTTTCCGCTTGGCTGATACGCTAATAACGAAAGAATTTTCCCCGATTTTTTATGTTCTTCAACGGTTTTCAATATGTTTACATCCGAAAGCCCATCACCATAAGTAAGTAAAAATGAATCGTTTTCAATATATTTTTGAATACGTTTTACTCTTCCTCCCGTTAGTGTATTTATTCCTGTATCAATCATGGTTACTTTCCATTGTTCGGAATGATTATCAAGTATTTCGATACTGTTGTCGGCTAAATCAACCGTCATATCACAATTATGTCGAAAATAGTTTGCAAAATACTCTTTTATAACGTATTGCTTATAACCGCAACAAATAATAAAATCGTTAAATCCGTAGTGGCTGTATATCTTCATAATATGCCACAAAATGGGTTTTCCGCCGATTTCTACCATCGGCTTTGGTATTATTGAGGTTGCTTCGCTCAACCGCGTTCCGAATCCTCCTGCTAAAATGACAACTTTCATAATGATTTGATTAATGTGTTAATATGCTAATGTGTTAATTTGTAATATGTTAATTATTAATTATTAATTGTTAATTGATTTTTGTTTTGCTGTATATATGATTTTATTAATAATTTTTTGTATTTCATAAATACTTTCCAATAAAGTTTCTTGAAACGGATAATTGATAGAATTTTTGCATAATAACAACCAATATTCTGTTTCATTTGCTTCTTTTGCTGCTATCTTAAATTTATGTATAAAATCGGCTCTGCTTTCGCAATTTTGTGCTTCTCTAATGTTTGCTCCGATAGATGTTCCACTGCGTAACAGTTGATTAGCGATTGTAAATTTTTTATTTTCGGTTAAAATTTCCGTAAATTCTATTATTTTCAAAGCAAAATTGAATGACAAATCGACAATTCTATTTCCTGTTTCTAATATATTATTTTTATCGTTCATTTTTCATATAATCAAATTGTTAAATATAGTATTAAATTGTTATTTTATTTATAAATTCAATCCATTATCATATTATCAAATTCAACCCATTAATCCCATTAATCTACTGTCGATACATCTTTTCCGCCGTTTTTTTTGATACTCTATGTGTTATTAATTCATCAAAAAAGCCAAAGCCGTAGCCGAAAAGTTGAATATAACTTGTTAATATTGATAACAAAGATATTGATAATTTTTTGTTTTTCATCAGCGAATCAATAAAAATTGCAAAAATGTAAGTAATTACAGGCAAAAGCAGCCATGCGCAGCAAAATATTATGCTTGCGCACACAAGCAAAATGTTTCCAAATGTAAAACATGCGGGCAAAAGGTGTATTATTTTCAGTGAGCCTTTGTGCCGCTTGCCGAATACGATACGGGCGCGTCCGAAAGTGTACGTTTGCTTGTAAAATTTTTTCAGCGTTAATCGCCGCTTGTGATAAACAAAAGCATCTTTAATCAATTTTACGGAAAACCCCGCCTCTTTTATTCTCATACTCAAATCGATATCCTCGCCAATAATTTCGTCATAGCCGCCTGTTTTTTCGTAAACTTCTTTTGAAAATCCCATATTAAACGCTCGTGGCAAAAATTTATCGGTTTTGTTTGTTGCGCCTCGTATTCCGCCGGTTGTGAATAATGATGTCATCGAATAGTTTATCGCTTTTTGAAGTGTGTTGAACGATTTGTGAGCATTATCCGCGCCTCCGAAACAATCAACATAATTTTCGGTAAGATTTTTTCTTAGCATTTCGATGTATTGCGGCGGCAAAATACAGTCGGAATCAAATAAAAGCACATAATTTCCTGACGCCGCTTCAATTCCTAAATTGCGGCGTGTGCTACGGCTTATTATCTCATTTTTAATATGTTTAATATCGAGAACTTTCGAATATTTTTTGCAAACTTCGTCGCAGGGCAATGTTGATTGTCCTTCCATTATAATAATTTCAAAATCTTTATCGGTTTGGCACGATAGCGATTCTAAAAATTCCTCAATCTCGTTAGGACGATTTACAACAGGAACTACTATTGAAAACTGTATTTTAGTTTGCATAAAAAATTTAATTTTTAACATTTTGCACAGTTGTGTATATCAACACATTGTGTTTTTGTTTTGTTTATTTAATTGATTATTTTTTTCATTATTATAATTATTATTACCTTTGTACTATCTCATTGACCACGTGTTAAAGGAGAAAAGAGACCGCTTTTTTAGGCGGTTTCGGTTTTTATATATTTCTCATATTCTTTTCTCAATTTTTTTATTCTGTTATCGTGTTCCAAATAATAAGCAGTCCAAGGCAATATATAGTTTTTTCTGTCTTCAAGAATAACTAAATATTTTTCTTTTTCGCAAAAAATTAAAATTCGGTTTTTAGTTCCGCGTTTATTTCTCCACACTTTTAAATTTTTACTGTAAGAACTGTTTATCATTGGTTTAGGAAATCTAATTCTTTCCATTCTTCTTAAATCAGGAACTCTTTCATTTTCTATGTCTCCCGAATGAGTAAAATGATAATAAGTATATTCTTTATTATCTATGTAAGGATGTGATTTTAAGTTTAATCTCTTTCCTTGAAAAATGGGTTTCTGAATTACAAAATCGCTTTTAAATATTTCATAAACAGCGGCATTGTATTTTTCAAAATTTCCATCAAATGCACTCAGTTCTATTAAATTCGGGAATATTAAATCGTTCATTATGATAATGTTTTTGGTTTCCAAAAGAATAAATTTAATTTGTCTTCTTTGTATAATGTGGAATAATTCAACGAATATTTTGACTTTTCTTGAATTCTTTTTATAACAGTTAATTTTGCCGTATTCGATTGTAATCCTCTGTTATGATATACAATAGCACCAAGCAACAAATCGGTTAAAGGTAAAAGTTCCACTTCCTTTGACTTAATTTGTTGCAATTTTTTTATAATAGTTTTATCAAAATCATAATGATTATTTCGAAGAATTGTTGTGAGATTTTTAACTTTTTCTTGACTTTTAGTATCTTTTATATCTATAAAAATATTATAAGTATTAGTGGGAATAAGAATAACTTTCAATAAATCGAAGTACATTTTATAGTAAAAATCGTCATGTGTTTGGTGAAAAAAATCATGATTCAATTTTGATTTATCAGAAACAATTATTGCGCGAAAGTTAATATACTCATTATCAAAAAAATAATCAACTAAATTTAAGTAAAAATCTTTCTTTGCCGGAGATATTTTATTCCATTTTATTTCAAAATTTTGCGAAATTCCATGAGCAGATTTTATTTCTCGGATACATTTAAAAATTTCATCTTTCTTTTCTTTCTGACACCATATAGCCCCTAATGCCATTACATTTATACCATCATTTTCTAAATGACAACTTTCATCGCAATATATATTATATTCTATCATTTTATTGAAAAATGTCTAAATTTATTGTATTATTTTTTC
The DNA here is from genome assembly GCA_031289385.1 of Prevotellaceae bacterium. GTDB lineage: Bacteria > Bacteroidota > Bacteroidia > Bacteroidales > UBA932 > JAIRKV01. The sequence goes on from JAITPP010000004.1 coordinate 8,185, forward strand.
TTTTTAAACACATCATACATTGCATTTACAACATCAGGTATTATTTTATCTTCGCTGTTTATTGGCGTGCTGCCGTTTGTTATCATTACAACGCCGAATTTTTTGTCGGGATTGAAAAACATTGCGCTTGTAAGTCCGTATGCGCCGCCTGTGTGTCCTACAAGTGTGTCGCCTTTAACCAACTCGGTTGAAACCATAATTCCCAATCCATACGAACTTTTGCCCTTTGTCGGTTCTACGGGCGTAAACATTTGTTTTGACGTTTTTTCGCTTATTATTTGCACTCCGTCGAGCGTGCCGTAGTTCATTCTGCAAAGCATCCATTTTGCCAAATTTACTGCCGATATTTTCATTCCTCCCGTTGGCGAAAATAATATTGCGTTTTTGCCAAGTGTGTAATTTTCCATTTCTGCGGCACGGCTTTTATACGCATCTTTTGATTCAGTCCAAGCCGAATCTTGCCAAGTATAAATGTTTGCAAACTTCGTATTATCCAGAGAATCAATATTAAACCCTGCATCGTTGATGCCGAGCGGAAGTAAAATATTTTGCCGCACGTAAATATCAAATCGCAAGCCCGAATGAATTTCGATAAGTGCGCCAAGCAGGTTGAAACCAAGATTGCAATAATTGTATTTTTCGCTCGGAGCGTAATCCCAATAAGCGTTTCCGTAGTTTTTGTTTATTTCGGGTTTCAGAATATCGTAGTCAAAATATCCTTCGGCATCGCTGAGGCTTGATGTGTGCGAAAGCAGCATTTTATATGTGATTTTCGCGTCGGGAAATTTGGGATTGCGAACGCTGTAGCCGAGTGCGTCGCTGATGTCGTCGTCGAGGTTGAATTTTCCCTGTTCGCACAGTTGCATTATCGCTGTGGATGTAAATGTTTTTGAAATTGATGCGATGCGAAATAAATTGTCTTTCGCTGTTTTTTCCTGTGTTTCAAGGTTTTTCAATCCAAACTCGTTTGAGTAAATAATTTTGTTGTCGTTAACTACGGCAACTGCAAATCCTACATACTTGTATTTGTTCAATACATTATTCAACGCCTCGTCGGCTTGTTGATTTTGATTTGCGCTACATCCTGCAAATGACAAGCAGCATATAACTGTGATAATAATAAGATTAATCTTTTTCATTTTTGATATTTTTATATTAAAAAATTTATTGTCCTATTCCATAATACGTAAATCCCATTTCTGTAAGTTGCGTGCGATTGTAAATATTTCGTCCATCAATAATTACGTGTGTTTTCATTTGCAATTTTATTTGCTCCCAATTTGGGATGCGAAATTCTTTCCATTCTGTTATAAGTAAAATTGCATCTGCATTTTTTGTTGTTTCAAGCATGTTTGAAGAATAGTTTATTTTATCTCCAAAAAGTTGCTTAACTTCTTCTATTGCAGCAAAATCATATACATTGACTTTGCATTTCGCTTGAAGTAAAAGTTTAATAGTTTCAATAGATGGGGCTTCGCGAATGTCGTCTGTTTGCGGCTTGAATGCTAATCCCCAAACGGCAATTGTTTTTCCCTGCAAATCGCCCTTAAAATGCTGTTCAAGTTTTTTGAAAACAACTTTTTTTTGTTCATCATTTACCAATTCAACTGCGTTCAAAACCTGCATGTTATACCCTTTGTCTTTTGCTGTTTGTATAAGTGCTTTTATATCTTTCGGAAAACATGAGCCTCCATAACCGCAACCCGAATAAAGAAATTTAGAACCTATACGTACATCCGCGCCAATTCCTTGCCTCACCATATTTACGTTAGCACCAAGCAGTTCGCAAAGGTTTGCAATGTCGTTCATAAAACTTAT
>JAITPP010000146.1 GCA_031289385.1 Prevotellaceae bacterium
CTCCACTTTTTCACGGCTATCGGCTACTCCGCTTATTTTGAAAATTAGACAATAAAAAAAGCGCAAACTTAATTATCTGCACTTGAGGTTTTCCACAACCCATAACACTAAATAAATCAAGCTCACGCATTCGCATGAGCGTTTACTGACTTATTTTGGTGTTACTTTACGCCCTTTATTAATAAAGGCTTAAAATGTGGAATTTCAAGTGCCAAAATAATAGCAAAACGCTATTCTATATGTCTTTAAATATGCGCATTAATGCGCTTTTTTGTTATATCATATTCTTTATATTTTTATTATTTTACAAAATTATGAAAAATATTTGATATTACATATTTTGCTTTTATTTTTTTACATTAAATAATTTAACCTGCAAGGTGCGGTATAAAAAAGAAGAGGGCATTTTTGTAAATGTTCGTTTTTTTTATCCTTATTTTTGTAAGTACCCTTAGTACACCAAATTTTCCTTAGTGCTTTTCCCTTATTACCTTATTAAAATATTAAAATAAAGGAATAATGGCAATTTGTGAGTGATTTATTTTGCTACTAAGTGATGAAAAATAAACAATTTATAACAGATGGCAAAAAAATCCCGTTAGGGATTATCGCTCGGTAGAAACAATAAACGCCACGCCAACATTGCAGTCCTAACGGACTGCAACCAAAAGCAGACGGTTGCAAACCTACGGCTTGCAATACGAAGGATGGTTCTTTTTCTACCGAGCGATGCAAACCTAACGGCTTGCTTTTTTGAAAACAATCTTTTATAGTTTATTTATTTTTTGTTATTTAGTCGCTATTAACCACTAATCATTAATCTTTAACCACTATTTTTTATCTGCCTGCCTCAAATCAGCAAAAAAAGTATTTAGTCGTTGGTATTTAGTATTTAGTCGCTATTAACCACTAATCATTAATCTTTAACCACTATTTTTTATCTGCGTGCCTCAAATCAACAAAAAAAGTATTTAGTCGTTGGTATTTAGTATTTAGCCGCTATTAACCACTAATCATTAATCTTTAACCACTATTTTTTATCTGCCTGCTTATTTTCAAATCAACAAATCAACAAATCAACAAATCAACAAATCAACAACTCAACAACTCAACAACTCAACAACTCAACAAAAAACCGACTTACGACTAAAAAAACTTCCACAAATCATTTTCGGGAAATGGTGCTATTATTTCGATATTGGTGTTGCTTACGGGATGAATAAATTCTATTTTGCGTGCGTGCAACGATATTCCGCCATCTTCGTTAGAGCGCGGTGCGCCGTATTTCAAATCGCCTTTTATCGGGCAACCTATTGCCGACAGTTGGCATCGTATTTGATGATGTCTGCCTGTCATTAATTCTATTTCGAGTAAAAAATATTTATCGCTGCTGCTTATTAATTTGTAATGCAGTTTTGCTTGTTTGCTATTGTTTGTAGCCTCTTTGGTTACGTACGATTTATTAACTTTTTCGTTGCGCAATAAATTGTGTATAAGAGTAGCCTCTTCGGGCTGAGGTTTGTTTTTTACAATTGCATAATATATTTTATGGATATTTCCATCGCGAAACATATTATTAAGTCGTGCAAGCGCTTTGCTTGTTTTCGCAAAAATCACAACGCCGCTCACAGGTCTGTCGATACGATGAACAACGCCAATGAAAACATTTCCCGGCTTGTCATCTCTTGTTTTTATATATTGTTTCAACATTTCGCCCAACGGCTCGTCGCCTGTTTTGTCGCCCTGTGTAATTTCGCCTACACGTTTGTTTACAACAATTATGTGATTATCTTCGTATAATATTCTATTTTTAATATTATTATCAGTCATCGCACCTTTAATTTTTACAAAACTACAAATAAAATGCAAAACAATCTGTTAAATAACCGACATGATTTAATAAAAAATCTTACATTTGCAGTTCGTAAAAAAAATTAAGACGCAGTGAATACAGAAAAAATACTAAAATTCGATTGCCGTTATCTTGAAATGGCTATTGTGTGGGCAAAAAATTCATATTGCAAACGCAGGCAGGTAGGCGCAATTCTTGTGAAAAACAATATGATTATTTCCGATGGTTTTAACGGAACGCCGTCGGGTTTCGAAAATATTTGTGAAGACGACGACGGCACTACCAAACCTTACGTATTGCACGCCGAAGCCAATGCAATAACAAAAGTTGCCCGTTCAAACAACAGCAGCGAAGGCTCTACACTGTACATTACAAGTTCTCCCTGCGTTGAATGTGCAAAACTTATAATACAGGCAGGAATCAAGCGCGTTGTTTTTTCCGATAATTACAGAATTTCCGATGGAATTGAACTTTTAAAACGAGCAAATATCGAAGTTATACAAATAAATTTATAATAAAATTAATCATAACGCAATATAATATAATTATGAAGAACAAATTTAATATTTTCCGCACATTTTTGATGGTAACAACCGTAATTTTATCTGTGTATTTAGGATTCAGATTAGGAGTAAATCACACATCAATACCTCAAAACATAGAAGTAAAAACACCGATAAACAAAATCAACAAAATACTTCAACTTATAGCCAACAGATATGTGGACAGCGTATCGTTAGACAATATCGTAGAATCGTCGATTCCTGTGATTATCGAACATTTAGACCCGCACAGCACTTATTTTGTTGCCGAAGATTTGAAAGGATTTGATGAAACATTGCAAGGAAGTTTTGAAGGCGTAGGAATAACTTTTAACGTTCCCAACGACACGGTGATTGTAATAAACGTTATAGATGGAGGACCGGCAAGCCGAGCAGGAGTTGAAGCAGGCGACAGAATTATCAGAATAGACGACTCGATTGTTGCAGGCAAAAAAATCGCTTCCGACGGCATTATGAAACGACTGAGAGGAATTTCAGGCAGCAAAGTGTCGATAGATGTACAACGACACGGTTTCGACAAAGAAATTCCAATAATCATAACCCGCGCAAAAATTCCCGTAAAAAGCGTTGACGTTGCTTATATGATAAACGACAGCATAGGATTTATTAAACTTTCAACATTTTCGCGAAATACATACAACGAATTTATTGCCGCCACAGGAAAACTGAAAAAACAAGGCATGAGCAAACTCATTATCGACTTGCGCGACAACACAGGCGGATACATGGACCAAGCAATAAAAATATCCAACGAATTTTTTGACGAAAAAATAATTATTGTTTACACCGAAGGATATAAATCGCCGCGCGAAAACTTTTATTCAAACGGAAACGGACGCCTTGCCGATATTGATGTAAATATACTTATAAACGAAACATCGGCATCGGCAAGCGAAATTCTGGCAGGCGCAATTCAAGATAACGACAGAGGCACAATAATAGGCAGACGCTCGTATGGAAAAGGATTGGTGCAAGCGCCGATAACGTTTGACGATGGCTCGGGATTAAATCTTACCATTGCACGCTATCACACGCCAACAGGAAGATGTATTCAAAAACCATACGACAAAGGTTTGGAAAAATATCATCACGACTTGTACGACAGATTGCTGAACAACGAATTTTTTTCTACCGACAATATTCATTACAACGATTCGCTGAAATATACAACACCCGGTGGAAAAATTGTGTATGGCGGCGGCGGAATTATGCCCGATATCTTTGTAGCCTTTGATACTATTGACTCGTCGCAAGAATTTTTCCGAAAAGTTGCACAAAAAAATCTTGTTTTTAGTTTCGTTTTGAACTATACCGATAAAAATCGCGAAATAATTAACAGAATAAGTTACTTCGAAGAACTCGACAAATTTTTAAATTCGCAAAACATTTTCGATAAATTTTTAAATTATGCCGCCACAAACGGAATAAATATAAAAAGCAGCGAAATAGCCGAAACCAAAAAAATTCTTGAACCTCAACTGAAAGGACTGATAGGACGCAACACCCAACTCGACAACGAAGGATTTTATCCATATTACGAAAAAATAGATGAAACACTGCAAAAAGCGATTGAATATTTTGAAATTGGGTTATAAGTTGTAAGTTGTAAGTCATAAGTTGTAAGTCATAAGTCGTAAGTATTTTGTTGATTTAGACTTGATAAATTTCTCTACCGTCTTTGTTCTTGTTTAGTTTTTGATTTGGGAAAGCACGCAGATGACGCAGATTAGACGGATTTACGCAGATTTTTTGATTTAAATCTTTATGAACTTTAAAAACTTTATATCTTTATGAACTTTAAAAACTTGACAAACTTTATATCTTTATGAACTTTAAAAACTTGACAAACTTTATATCTTTATGAACTTTAAAAACTTGACAAACTTTATATCTTTATGAACTTTAAAAACT
>JAITPP010000197.1 GCA_031289385.1 Prevotellaceae bacterium
CATAGATAAAGGTTGCGCAACGTTAGATGACATTGAAAATGGCAAAGATTTTTTTACTGCTATTGCATTTTTGAATGCCCAGTCTAAATCGTCTAAAATCGAGCAATTTATTAGAAAAAAATTGGAACATAATACAGTAAAAACAAAAGATAGGGGAGATGGAGAAAAAGACAGGAAATTCTATGAATATAAAATCTCTACAACAAATAAAGACAAACAAATTAATGCACTCCAAATTCGTCTATGGCAAGAGGTTGATTATTATTTGTTGGGATATATTGATGAACAACAATTTGAAAATTCGCGTTTGTACCTTTTACCTCATGATGAAATGAAAAAACAGTGTAAACTATTTAACAGCGCAACACACGGCACTGAAAAAGCCAATGAAAGTAACAAAACAGTGGAGATGAGTTTGAGAGTAAAGATGAAAAACGATGACGCATTGCTGTTAGATTTTGAGAAAAAGTTCAGAGCAAAAGATTTAGAAGAAACAATTTTTAACCAATAAATTAATAATTGATATGTCAAGAATATATTTAGACAAATATTATACAAAACAAACAGTTGCTAAAAAATGTCTTGCATTGATTCCCGACTTTAACAGTTATGAAACCATAATTGAACCAAGCGCCGGTAATGGAGTGTTTTCCAAGTTGATTAAAAATTGTATTGCTTACGATATTGAGCCGGAATGTGAAAGCATAATGAAACAGGATTTTTTGCTGTTAAATACAATTTATGGGAATAAAAAGTTATTTATTGGAAATCCTCCTTTTGGAGAAAGGGCTATGCTTGCAAAAAAATTCATTCAACATTCCATTGCACTTGATGCTGAAACCATTGCGTTTATTTTGCCGGATACTTTTTCAAAATTTTTAGTGCAAAAGATTTTCCCTCAAAATTGGAAATTAATTATTGAAGAAGCCTTAGGTAGAGATAATTTTGAAATCAATGGCGAAACATACCACGTTCCGTGTAGCTTTTTTGTTTGGACAAAAAGAGAAACCAATGTTAATTTGAGAAAAATAGAATTGCCAGAACCAACAAAAATAAAATTTTTACCACGTTTTTCAAAAGAGGCAGATTTCACAATCAATGGCAATAGTGGAAAAGTAAAAGAATTGTCCGAAGTTACCAACTATAAAAGCGAACATTATATAAAAGTTTTGTATGCCAACGAAAAGTATTCTATTAAGCAACAGATATCACAATTAAAATATAATTTCAAATCGTCAGTAAACGGAGGAAATGCGTGGATTTCGCAACAAGAAATTTTAGAGGCATATTTTAATTCCGACATTGAACAAATTCGTTCAATTAATCTTTTTAATGATTATGACCAATAACCTCCATCATACAAGCCATCAGCCTCGCCGCTATAGATCATCTTCTAAACAACGGTTTAAAAGAAAAAATACATTTTGTCAATATTGAAAACTAACAACAAACAGCAAAAATGAAATGAACAACAAAAACAAAAATAAAAACGACACATTACGGTACAGTCAGCGCGGAGTTTCGGCGGCAAAAGAAGATGTGCACAACGCTATTAAAAATTTAGATAAAGGGCTTTTTAATAAAACGTTTTGCAAAATAATTCCCGACACGCTTTGCGGCGACAACAATTTTTGCATCGCAATGCACGCCGACGGCGCAGGAACAAAGTCGTCGCTGGCTTACGCTTATTGGAAAGAAACAGGCGATATGAGCGTTTGGAAAGGTATCGCCCAAGATGCTATTGTGATGAATATCGACGATTTGCTTTGCGTTGGAATTACCGATAACATTATCTTGTCATCTACGATAGGACGAAATAAAAAACTGATTTCGGGCGAAGTTATTGCCGAAATAATAAACGGAACATCTCAGTTTATTGACAAGATGCGGCAATTCGGCGTAAACATTACACTCACAGGCGGCGAAACTGCCGACGTGGGCGACATTGTGCGCACCGTTATTGTGGACAGCACGGTAACCGCCCGCATCGAAAAAAATAAAATAATCGACAATGCAAATATCACCGAAGGAGATGTAATTGTAGGACTTGCATCGTTCGGAAAAGCCGTTTACGAAAACGAATACAACGGCGGAATGGGAAGCAACGGACTGACTTCGGCGCGGCACGATGTTTTTTGCAAAACACTCGCAAAAAAATATCCCGAAAGTTACGACAACACAATGCCCGAAACCCTTGTATATTCAGGCAAATATAATCTTACGGATATTGAGCCGCGCACAGGTTTGACGGTTGGAAAATTGGTTTTGTCGCCAACAAGAACTTACGCGCCTGTTGTTGCCGAAATTCTTAAAACGATGCGGGCTGATATTCACGGAATAATTCACTGTTCGGGCGGCGGACAAACAAAAATCATGAATTTTGTAGAAAATAAACATATAATAAAAGATAATTTCTTCGCTGTGCCGCCGCTGTTTGAAATCATACAGCAAGAGTCGCAAACCGATTGGCACGAAATGTATAAAGTTTATAATATGGGACATAGATTAGAAATTTATGTGAAACCCGAAAATGCCGAAACTATAATTAAAACAGCAAATAAATTCAATATCGATGCGCAAATTATAGGAAAAGTAGAAAAATCGACAGAAAAAAAATTGACAATTATCACCGAAAAAGGTAAATTTATTTATAAATAACATAAAAAACTATGGATAAAAATTTTAACTCGTACATCGAAGATTGCATAAAAAAGAATTGGGAATTGCCCGCACTATCCGATTATCACGGAGAAGAAAATTATTACAAAGATATTGCAAAGCACATAGCCCGATTGCATATTCTTTTTGAAAAATGCGGAATAAACAAAGGCGACAAAATATCGCTGGCAGGACGAAATTCGTCGAATTGGGCAATATCTTTTTTGGCAACAATTACTTACGGCGCTGTTGCCGTGCCAATTTTGCACGAATTTAAGCCCGATAACATGCACAATATCATAAACCATTCGGAATCGAAATTTTTGTTTGTAGGCGATGTTGTGTGGGAAGGTTTAAGCGCCGACGAACTGAAAAACGTAAACGCAATAGTTCAGATAAACGATTTTAACTTTTTATATGCAAAAAAATCAATATCGGAACTGAATAACAGCATAAACAAAATTTTCGGCGAAAGATACAAAAACGGCGTAACTCCCAATGATGTAAAATATTATAAAGACAAAAGCGAAGAACTTGCAATGATAAATTACACATCAGGAACAACAGGATTTTCAAAAGGCGTGATGCTGCCGTATCGCTCGCTCGCTGCAAATCTTGAATTTGCACGCATCGCATTGCCGCAACTCAAAGGCGGCGGCGTTGTTTCGATGTTGCCAATGGCTCACATGTACGGATTAATATTTGAAATTGTTTTCACGCTCGTATCGGGATGTCATATTCAGTTTCTTACGCGAATTCCATCGCCTAAAATAATTCTTGAATCGTATGCAGCAGTAAAACCTCGACTTATAATATCAGTTCCGCTGGTTGTAGAAAAAATATTTAAGCGCAGAATAAAACCCATGCTCG
>JAITPP010000290.1 GCA_031289385.1 Prevotellaceae bacterium
TTTGGTTTCCCATCATGCCTGCTTTTTTACCTTCGAGCAAAGGCAAATATTTTTCGGTTTGTTCAGCACCGGTCATAACGTTTTTGTTTTCATTGTTTTGAGCACAGGCAGCAATTACCATACTCATAAAAATTAGTGTAAACTATAATTTTATTTGTTTCATTGATTTTGTTTTTTTATTTTCACAAAATTAAACGATTTTTTCGAAATATGCACAATTCTGTATAAAATGTTTTTACCAATAAAAATAATTTTCAATAAATTAAATTCATAATTGACATTTTTTGATGAAAAGTTTTAAGTTTTAATTTTTTTTATACCTTTGCAGCCCGAAACTATACGTTTCGGCAATTGAGCTATGGTGTAATGGCAGCACAACAGGTTTTGGTTCTGTTTGTCTTGGTTCGAATCCGAGTAGCTCAACAGTAAGGCGTACAATTATTTGTACGCTTTTGCTTTTATTGCAAATTGTTTTTTTGATTTGTTTAGTTTTTGATTTGAATTAGTACGCAGATGATACGGATTTACGCAGATTTTTTTGATTTAAATCTTTATAACTTTACAAACTTTACAAACTTGACAAACTTGACAAACTTTAAAAACTTGACAAACTTTAAAAACTTTATAAACTTTAAAAACTTTAAAAACTTTATAAACTCTACCTTTTAACGTTAATTAAGTCGGTATTTGTTGTTTTTATAAATAGGTATCTTAAAAAATAACTACCTTTGCCAATTCGTAAAATAGATAAAAAGTAATCAATTAAATAAAATATAATATGAAAAATTTAGATTTAACAAAGTACGGAATCGAAGATGTAAAAGAAATTTTTTACAATCCCTCGTACGACGAATTGTACAATGCCGAAATTAATCCTTCGTTGCAAGGATATGAAGCAGGACAAGTAACCGAAATGGGCGCAATTAATGTAATGACAGGTATTTATACAGGTCGTTCGCCCAAAGACAAATTTTTTGTAATGGACGAAACATCAGAAAATACTATCTGGTGGACATCCGACGAATACAAAAATGATAACAAACCTGTAACCAAAGAAACATGGAAAGCGTTGAAATCGCTTGCTTGCAAACAATTATCGGGTAAGAAACTGTATGTAGTTGATACCTTTTGCGGAGCTAACGAAAATACACGCCTGAAAATTCGATTTATTTGCGAAGTAGCGTGGCAAGCGCATTTTGTAAAAAATATGTTTATTCGCCCAACGGCAGCCGAACTCGAAAATTACGGAGAACCCGATTTTGTAGTATTCAACGCAGCAAAAGCAAAAATTGACAACTACAAAGAATTAGGCTTAAACTCGGAAACAGCAATAGTATTTAATCTTACCGAAAAAATTCAGGTGATATTAAACACATGGTATGGCGGCGAAATGAAAAAAGGAATGTTCTCGTACATGAACTACCTGCTGCCGCTGAAAGGAATTGCCTCGATGCACTGCTCGGCAAATACCAACGAAAAAGGCGAAACCGCAATATTTTTCGGGCTTTCGGGAACAGGAAAAACAACACTTTCAACCGACCCGAAACGCGAATTAATCGGCGACGACGAACACGGCTGGGACGACGAAGGCGTATTTAACTTTGAAGGCGGTTGCTATGCAAAAGTTATCAATCTTGATAAAGACAGTGAACCCGACATTTGGAACGCCATTCGCCAAGACGCACTACTCGAAAACGTTACCGTTGATGAAAACGGAAAAATTGATTTCAACGATAAATCGGTTACCGAAAATACCCGCGTTTCATATCCCATTTATCATATCGAAAATATTGTTAAACCCGTATCAAAAGCCCCTGCTGCTAAGAAAGTTATTTTCCTTTCGGCAGACGCATTCGGAGTGTTGCCTCCAGTTTCGATATTAACACCCGAACAAACAAAATATTATTTTCTTAGCGGATTCACAGCAAAACTTGCAGGCACAGAACGCGGAATTACAGAGCCTACACCAACATTTTCGGCTTGTTTCGGCGCAGCATTCCTGAGTTTGCATCCAACAAAATACGGCGAAGAATTAGTGAAACGTATGGAAAAATCGGGAGCAAAAGCATATCTTGTAAACACAGGCTGGAACGGCACAGGCAAACGTATTTCGATAAAAGACACTCGCGGAATTATTGATGCAATACTCGACGGCAGCATTGATAGCGCCCCGACAAAAAAAATTCCTTATTTCGATTTTGAAGTACCAACCGAACTTCCGGGCGTTGACCCAAAAATTCTCGACCCGCGCGATACATACACAAACGCAAGCGACTGGGAAGAAAAAGCAAAAGATTTGGCAGGACGATTTATAAAGAATTTTGTTAAATTTACAGGCAACGACGCAGGAAAAGCGCTTGTAGTTTCAGGTCCAAAATTGTAACGAAAAACAACAGATTAATAATTTAGATTGAAGAAAAGAGGTTGCTTAATTAACGGCAGCCTTTTTTTGTTAATGGTTAATGATTAGTGGTTAATGGTTAATGGTTAATAGTTAGTGGTTAATGGTTAATGATTAGTGATTCTTAATTCACTGTTAGTTATTGCTTGGTAGAAATGATAAATACCACACCAAATCGCAGTCCGTAGGCTTGCAATACGAAAGGTGGTTCATTTTTTTAATCGCGCGATGCAAGCCTAACGGCTTGTGCTTTTGAGAAAAACAATCATTTTATAACTTATTTATTTTTTGAAACTAAAAATAATACAATATGTGAAACCTTTGCAAGGCAAAATCATTAATAATTTATTAATCTTTAATATTTTAAATATTGTTTTGTGGAATAAATTAAGGTTATTTGTTTTTTAAAATATAAAATCAAAATAATTCCTAATTTTTTAAAATCACCAAAAAATAACTAAACAAATTATCAACTCAACAATTAACAAAAGCAGCAAAAACGCATTTTTATTAAAAAAAATAACAAAATATTAATTAGTTTATTTCGCTGAAAATCAAAATATTTTGATAAATGGTTAATAAAACATAAAGCCCAAATACTTTTAGATTGAATATTTTTTTTACTTTTGTCCGTTCTTATTTGAAATAACATGAAAAATAAAAACCAAAGTCATAGAAATCTTCTTGAAGAAAAAGCCGTAGCATTTGATATTGCCGACAAAATTCAAGAAACGGGATTATATCCCTATTTTAGACCGATAGAATCGGAACAGGACACCATTGTAAAAATCAAAGGCAAGGATGTTTTAATGTTTGGGTCTAACAGTTATTTGGGATTGACATGTCATCCCAAAATTAAAGAAGCTGCAATTGAAGCTGTAAAAAAATACGGAACAGGTTGTGCAGGTTCGCGTTATCTTAACGGTACATTAGATATTCACGTCGAACTTGAAGAAAAACTTGCCAAATTTTTGGGCAAAGAAGCCGCAATAGTTTACAGCACAGGATTTCAGTCAAATCAAGGCGTGATACCTACGGTTATCGGACGTAGCGACTATGTAATTCTTGATGAATTAGACCACGCATCGATTATCGAAGGCGCACGATTGGCATTCGGAAAAACATTCAAATTTCGACACAACGACATGGAGTCGCTCGAAAATGTACTGAAACATTGCGAGCCCAACAGTATTAAACTGATTGTTGTTGATGGAGTTTTCAGCATGGAAGGCGACATTATCAAACTCCCCGAAGTAGTTGCGCTGGCAGAAAAATACGGAGCAAACATCATGGTTGACGATGCTCACGGGCTTGGCGTAATCGGCAAAAACGGCGCAGGAACGGCATCCCATTTCGGATTGACTGACAAAGTCGATATTATAATGGGAACGTTTAGCAAATCGTTTGCATCGCTTGGAGGAGTTATTGCAAGCAGCGAACGTATAATTAACTTTATAAAACATAATTCACGCTCGTTGATATTCAGCGCAAGTATGACGCCTGCATCAGCAGCCGCAGTGATTGCCGCGCTTGAAATAATGCAAACCGAACCCGAACGTATCGAACACCTTACGAATATGACAAAATATTCGATAAAAACATTGCGCGAATTAGGTTTTGATATAGGACATCCCGAAACGCCAATTATTCCGATACTTATACGCGATAACTTAAAAACATTTATGTTAACAAAATTGCTGATGAACGAAGGCGTATTTGTAAATCCTGTGGTTTCACCTGCCGTAGCCGAAGACATGACAATGATTAGATTTTCACTTATGGCAACACACACAAAAGAACAAATTGATACCGCAATCGGAAAAATCGAAAAAATAGCAAAACAACTTGAAATAATATAACGTAAAATCGTATGAAAACAAAAATATTATTTTCGTTATTTGCATTGCTAATATCTTTTTCGTGGATTCAGGCGCAAACCAAACAGACAGAAAGAGTTACCGCACCCGATTTTACAATAAAAGCATTGGATGGAAAAGAAATAACATTATCAAATTTCAAAGGAAAATATGTTTTAATCGACTTTTGGGGTTCGTGGTGTATGCCTTGCCGACAATCAAGCCCGTTTTTGGTTGATTTGTATAGCAAATTGAAAGCAAAAAAAGCAAACATAGAATTTATAAGCATTGCCGTAAAAGAAAATAAAGGTGAAGATATTTGGAAAAAAGCCATTGAAAACGATAGACTAACGTGGATACAAACAAATGAAACTCTTGAACGAAAAAGTATAAGCAGACAATATAATGTATATGGCGTACCAAATTGTTTTTTAATATCGCCC
>JAITPP010000345.1 GCA_031289385.1 Prevotellaceae bacterium
AATTAAAAGACTCCGTTTTTGTAGTTGCCGTTATATTTATTGCTGAAAATGCTATTTGTCCGCTTCCGTAGGTAAACGAAAATTGCCGTTTGCCAATTGTTGTAAGCATAATTCCGCCACCGCCAACGCCAAAATCAAACACTGCCGTATCGCAACCAAGTACACAACCTGTATAACTTGCGTTTGTTATACTTAATAATCCTTGTATAAACATAAGAATTACATCTCCGTTGCGTTTTACTAAACAACTTATTATTATCAGACTACCGTCCAATGACAATCCTTGTGGATTCAAATCGTTGGTAATATCCTGCCATTCGCTGCCGGATAGATTAAGTTTGCTTATCAAATACGCAAGCCCAGTTATCCCTAAGTATTTTTTTGCCATATTGTTATACTAATGCGTCTATTTCGGCTGATGTTATCTCTATCAAATCGCTGTCTTGTACATATTCAGACAAGTCGATAGCTGTATTGCCTAACTTTTCAAAAGCTCCATTGATAAGCATATACTCATCGTAATTGTCGCTTGCATCGCTACCTCCGCCCGGAACAAGATAAATAATGTTTTGCTGAGCGCTTGCAACAGACGGCAGAGTGGCTACTATAAGTTTACTTATCTTGTCAATCGCCGCTATTGCGGTTGCAATATCTGTTGCCGTTGCAGCTCCTATTGCCAATGGTGTTATGTTTACGTTTTTTACCGCTGAACCGTTGAACGTGAACATATTTGTGCCTTCCGTTGCTCCACCGTTTAATTTTAACGTTAAACCGTTTGCTACGGAATTTGCCGCACCGCCGGCAGTGCTGCTGCCTGCGTAGTTGTGAGTGTGCGATGATGCTGCTGCTCCGACATCCGCTGCTGTAAGCGAAATATCAGTAGTCAGAGCTTTGTTGTTGATTTTTCTCGAAGTTGGAACGTAACTTGCTACAAGTGTTTTGATTTTCGACCACAACGCCGTCAATCCTGTTGTTCCTAAAAATTTTTTTGTTGCCATTTTTTTTATTTTAAATTAAATTATTAATTCGTTAATTTCCGATTCTGTAATTTCCTCCATTTCATCAATATCGCTTATGTTAGAAATTGTGTCATTTATTTGGTTAATTGATTCTTGCAAATTTTCAACATCAAAAAGCCTTGCTGCCTCCTCGTCATTAATTTTCTGATGTATATTTTGATTTTCAAGTTCAATGTTTTCTCCTGATAATTTGTCGTATTTATTATTTAATTCATTTATTAAATTATCAATAGAATTTATTGGAATTTTATCGTTTTTGTGAAAAAAACTGTCAATCCAATTTGCAAACTGCGATTCGAGAGGCTTCAGCCCTTTTTTAAACCACGATTTTAATATATCTCTGCTTATTATTGCCATAATTTTTGATTTATTTTACTCTTATTATAAATGCTAATACGTAATACGGCGGGCGATTTTCATGTGTTGCTCCACCGCCTGCATTTTGGCTGTTATGTGTTTTATATAATAACACAGTATTATCAGAATCTGTACTATTGCTGCCGATTCCGTTTGTCGGGTTTATTTCTTTGCCGCTAAACCCCGTACCGTTTCCTATTTTTGAAACGCTCTCAATATAATAATAATCATTTACCGCATGTGCGTGAGATGGAATTTCGGAAATTGAGAGTTGGTGAGCCTTTTCGCCGCCTGTTTTTGCTATTGCATTGTAATCGGTTTCATCGCTGTTGTAACCTGTAATAAATCGCGAACGCAAATCGGGCAAACGAAATCTTCCTTGTGCAACAGTCGTGGGCGTGTGAATACGTCCGATTTTAGCATATAATGCGGGATATTCTGTTGATAACAATTCAGTTCCATTGCACAACATATAATTTTCGGGCATAGATTGAGCATCCACGCCGCCTGCCCACATCTGCACAATTCCAAGCGGCGGCGGTGCAAGCGCGGCTATTGCGTTATCTTGTTCAACATTTTTTTCTGCAAGCTGAGCGTTTGTCGTTAGTGTTTTAAAGTCGTTCCAACTGTATTGCTCAGAGCCTATGCCAGCAGCAAGCGAACGCTTAATATACGCTTGCGGATATGCTACGTTTTGAGCCGTTACCGATATGGCTTCTTTTTTCATATACATTCCCGATGCAACCGCTCCACCTTCAAAATAAAGAATTTCGCCATTTGAAAAATCAACCGTTTGCAGAAACACAAAGCCGGGATTGCGACTTGTATTATTATTTGTCAATTCGCATCCAAGCAATATTGTTTTATTGCCTGCAATATTGCCTATAATTGCAAGTATAGCCTCATTTTTTTGCAAATAATCTAATGTTTCGCAATCAAGTGGAAAATCATTATTCGGTTGCGTTAAAAAATTTCCTAATATTTTTTGTATTTCATTCATTTTATATGTATTTTATTGAATATCGTTTTGATACTAATTTGTAAATATTTGTAATTGCAATAATTCTATTGTTTTGCTCGCTAATTTCAAACGGAACATTTATTGTGAAATCGTAACTATTTACACCGCTATAACCACGTTTATTTAATATCAACGCGCCCGGACGTTTTGGAATAATTTTTGTTTCGATTTCTCTTAAATAAATAATCATTGCCTCTTTGTTATTTTCTGCATCGTTTATGGTTATTCGCCGCAATATCGGATCAAAATAATCATTCAAAACGGCGCGTAAATAACATACTTGCCCGTTGTGGTTTAGTCTGTAATTTGTCGCCGTTCTGTAATCATCAAACGCAGATTTTACAGATGCAACAGGCTGCACGGCTGAATATATAAACGAGCAAATCAGAGGTTTTCTCAGAAAAGTCGGTAGCAATGATATTGCTAATTTTTTAATATTTACACTGTATTTTGTCATATATTATAAACATTCATATTTAACACAACGTTATTTATTTTAAAATATCCTGCAAACGGCACTACTTTTGCATTAATAGTTTCGGATATGCTGTTGTTTACGCTCAAATATGTTGCAGATTTAAATTCAACTATTTTAACACCTTCAATCGCCTGCAACTCATCTACAAATTTCATATTTGAATACTCGCCGTTGAAAGGCAAATTTTCTATGTAATTTTTAATTTTCTCGCGACATTTGATTTCTACATCGTAGGGCAATAAAACGGCATCATAATAAATATCAACTTCGCAATTAAATTTGTCGGCTTCGGCATTGACTATCGAAATGCGAACGCCTGCATCTTTAATTTCGCTGATATATTCTGCAAATTGCGTTTCGGTATTGCTGTCAACAGGGCTTCGCTCGTTATTGCTTTCGCCGGCTATTTTTATTATGAGAATTGATGCATCGTTGCTTTCGATGGTAATAGCGTGTTTTATCACGTGCGCAGCGTCAATGTCGGAATCTTCCATGCCTGTTGTATCGTATTCATCAGAATCGGGAATCAACGTTTTGTTTTTCATAAATTTCAACGCTTTGTCGCGATACCATTTTGCGCGGTGTGGTATTATTTCATCTATTCGCGCTGTTACATCTGCACTAAAAGCATCAAATAAAACTTCCAGAGTCCACATGCAAAACGCAACGATATAAAATATTATATTTTCAATGCTCACCTTGCTGAATCGCGCATCGAAAGTGTCGCCGGGTTGCAGGTCGTAATCGCTCATAATTGTTTCGTCGCTTATGAACGAATTTGTCATTATTGCCTTTATTTCGTTTACTGTTCTTGCCATTTTATTATTATTTAGTTTGTATTCAGTATTTCCGTATTCAGTATTCCGTAATTTCTACATTTCTTAATTTCTACATTTCTACATTAATCATTAATCACTAACCATTAATTACAAAATCATATTCTATTGCCCAAAATTCTATCCCTTCGGGAGTTGCGTTTTCGATTGCTGTTGCAGGATTAATTTTGTTTACATTGTAATATTTTACAACCTGCCGCTGCACATAATTGTTTGCCGATTGCGGAATTTGCAAAATTTGTCCATTTTCGAGTGCATCGGTAATACTTAAATTGTTTGCTGCTGCAAGTTCAAATACAGCCTCCGCGCTGCCCATTTCCTGAACGGCGATATCTAATAATGTCTGTCTGTTTTGAACTGTTGTTTGCATACTTTAAAATGCTATTTAAATATTGTTTTAATGAAATTTAAAATCGTTTCAATAACGCTTTTTTTCTTACTCAACAAACCGCCCACGATAAAGCCGACAGCCGCGCCGATAATG
>JAITPP010000349.1 GCA_031289385.1 Prevotellaceae bacterium
TGGGTCAAAACATTGGACGAAAGAATACAAGACTTTGAACAATGGTGCAATACAGTTGGCACATCAAAAATCAAAAACGTTTGTAATTTAATTGAAAATATTTATTAGACTTTATATAAGAATTAAGAATTAAGAATTAAGAATGAAATCAATTACGAATTAAAAATTAAAAATCACACGCCCTGCAAGGGCAATTTAATTCAGCGTAGGGCAACGCCCTACGAAAAAAAACAAAACAAAAAAAGTGCGGAGCACAAAAACAGAATAGAATTGCAAACGCTCACCCGCACGACTTGAAGAATTAAGAATGAAGAATTAAAAATGAAAAATTTTGTGTTAGGTGTGAAAAACTTTATAGATTTAAAAACTAATTGCTGTTAAAATTAAAACAGATTATATAACTTTGTAAATAATTTAAACAATTTGATGAAAATAGTTATTGACAATAAAATTCCTTTTATAAACGGTGTTTTCGAGCCTTTTGTCGATGTTATTTATAAAGCAGGCGCAGAAATTTTGCGTAGCGATTTGCTCGACGCCGATGCGCTTATTACACGAACGCGAACGATTTGCAACGCCGCAATTTTAGACGCTACGAACGTGAAATTTATAGCATCGGCAACAATAGGTTTCGACCATATTGATACGGATTTTTGCCGCCGCAACAATATTGTGTGGACAAATGCCGCAGGTTGCAATTCGTTGTCGGTTGCGCAATACGTGCTGGCGGCGCTTTTGCAGATTTCACAAAAATGCAATATAAAACTCGACAAAACAACGATAGGAATTATCGGTGTTGGAAATGTAGGTAAAAAAGTTGCCGATATATGCCGACTTTTGGGTATGAATGTTTTGCTTTGCGATGCACCGCGTAAAAAAAACGAAAAAAACACAGTCTTCGCCGATATAAACGAAATTGCCGAAAACGCCGATATTATTACCTTACACGTGCCTCTTAACATTGCAGGCGAATACAAAACGCATCATCTTTTTGATAAAAAAATGTTTGATACGATAAAGGCAAAAATTTTAATAAATACGTCGCGTGGCGAAATTGTTGAAACAAATGCTCTGAAAACGGCAATAATCAACAAAAAAATTGATTTTACCGTTGTTGATGTTTGGGAAAACGAACCGAAAATAGACAAAACTTTACTCTCGATTGTTGATATTGCAACGCCTCATATTGCAGGATATTCGCTTGAAGGAAAAGCCGCAGGAACGGCAATGGCAGTGCGAGCCGTATCAAAATTTTTCAATCTCGGTTTGGATAATTTTGCAGTTGAAAATTTACCCGAAACTGATGGCGAAATTATTACAGATTGCAAAAACAAATCGCTAACCGAAATTTTACAAAACATTGTAAAATCAATTTACGACATTACGATTGATGACAATAGTCTGAAACAAAAGTCCGAAGACTTTGAAAAACAGCGTGCCGAATATCGTTTGAGGCGAGAATTTGCCGCTTACAAAATTTTTGCAAAAAATGTGAGCAAAGAACAAAAAAAGATGTTAAATTTGCTGAATTTTAATTTGGTAAATGATGAAAATTAAATTATTTGAAAATTTATTTTATAAAAGCAACACAAACTATGTTAAGAGAAAAAGATTTACAACAACTTGATGAAATCGGCATCAGCAAAGCAACCGTAGAGGAACAACTGATGCGATTTGAAAACGGATTTCCGTTTCTGAAAATTAAATCGGCGGCAAGCGTCGGCAAAGGCATATTGCGGCTTTCGAGCGATGAACAAAAAAAGTTTGAAACGATTTATGAAAAATTTGATGGCTGCAAAATGAAATTTGTTCCCGCATCTGGTGCGGCATCGCGAATGTTTAAATCGCTTTTCGAAGCCAAAGAAATGCTTGAAACAGGCGCAAATATTGATGAAGTGAATAATAAAAATTCTGCCGCAAAATATTTCTTTGAAAATCTCACAAAATTTGCTTTTTATGATGAATTGATAAAACATAAAACATCGTCGAATTTGGAAATTTTGGAGTCGCTGCTTACGCCGCAGGGATTGAATTATGGAAATCGTCCCAAAGGCGTTTTGCTTTTTCATAAATATAAAAATTTCGAGCGAACGCCATTTGAAGAGCATTTGGTTGAAGCCGCTTCGTACGCAAAAGCGAATGAAACGAAAGTTGCAAATCTGCACTTTACCGTATCAACCGAACACGTTGTACTGTTTGACGAATTGCTCTACAAAAACATCGAACTGTATGGCAAAAAATATGCGACAGATTATAAAATAAATTTTTCGACACAAAAAAAATCTACCGATACAATAGCCGCAAACAAAGACAACACGCCGTTTCGCACCGATAACGATGCATTGCTTTTTTATCCCGCAGGACACGGCGCTCTGCTCGAAAATCTTAATGAAATCGACAGCGATATTGTTTTTATAAAAAATGTTGATAATGTTGTTCCCGAAACCAAACTTGCCGAAACCGTGCGCTGGAAAAAGATAATTGCAGGCGTTTTGATTGATTGCAAAGAAAAAATTGCCGATTACATCAAGTGCCTGCAAACAACCGATGATGCCGAAAAAATTAATGAAATTATCCGCTTTTTTTGCGAAAAACTTTGTGTTGATTTTCCCGAAAATGTGAGCAAAGAATTATTGCTCGCCAAACTTAATCGCCCCGTGAGAGTGTGCGGAATGGTGAAAAACGAAGGCGAGCCGGGAGGCGGACCGTTTTTAATAAACGAAAACGACGGCACAACATCATTGCAAATTCTCGAAAGTTCGCAAATAAATAAAAACGACAAAAACGCAATGGAAATACTTGCCTCATCAACTCATTTTAACCCCGTTGATTTGGTTTGCTGGGTGAAAAATTATAAAGGCGAAAAATTTAATCTCATTGATTTTAGAGATAACCTGACAGGATTTATTTCCGAAAAAAGCAGGGTAGGGAAGGAGTTCAAAGTTCAGGAGTTGCCCGGACTTTGGAACGGCGCAATGAGCAACTGGAACACGATTTTTGTAGAAGTTCCCGTAGTAACATTTAACCCCGTAAAAACAGTCAATGATTTGCTTCGCGAACAACATACAAATAATTAATAATTAAGAATTAAAAATGAAGAGTTAAGAATGAAAAACGATTAAAAGTTACGAGTTACGCGCCCTGAAAGGTGGGGTGTAAAAAATCAAGGGCTTATTTCTGCAAATGTTCGTTCTTTTTTTACCCTTATTTTTGTGAGTACCCTTAGTAACATCAGAT